>USQY01000019.1 GCA_900557045.1 uncultured Clostridium sp. | reverse complement strand
AATATGAAAATTAAAACACTTATCATCATTGGATTGACAGCATTTTTATGCTTATCCGACGCAACAGCCCATGCACAATCGGACAAACAGATTATCAACATGGATAACCCGGACTATCACATCGATGTGGAACGTTTTTGCTCTCCATTTATTGATTTCGATAATCCCGAAGAGTACAATAGCAAAGAAGTAAACTATCGCTATGTGAAATACACAAAAGACATGTATGTTTCGCGGACTGAGAAATATCCGATTTTAATATATTATATAAGTAACAAAAAATTATAACAAGGAATTAATTAAGTAAAATATTTAATTAATTCCTTGTTTTTTGACTTATAATTATGTTCTTCAAAAGTTTATAAAGAATATGAAAATACTTTAACAATTTGCAAAACTTGTCGAAAACTTTTTATATGTTCGACAAAACTTCCTAAGTTTCGCTCTTGGAAAAAAATGGAAATAGCTTTATAATAAAATTTATAAATTTGTAAGGGAGGATTGTATTTTGGAGAGTCAATTTGTAAAAGAGGACAAGTTATTGATTTTAAAAATAACAGAGGAAATCGATCATCATGTTGCAGAAAAAATAAGGAGGATGGCTGATAATGAAATTACGAGATATATGCCTAGAAAAGTTGTATTTGATTTTAATAAGGTGTCTTTTATGGACAGTAGTGGAATAGGAATGATTATAGGTAGATACAAAACTGCTACTATGCTTGGAGGAATTGTAGAAATGAAAAATGTTAATCCAAGTGTTCAAAAAGTTCTTGAAATGAGTGGAGTTTTGAAGATTATTCCAATTGCGTCTTAAATTTAAGGTTTATAGGTATAACCATAAAAAAACCTAAATATATTTTACAAAGGATTGATTTAATAAAAATGAAGGGTTTGTATGAAAATGAAATGAAATTAGAATTTGTAAGTAAATCTAATAATGAAGCATTTGCACGTATTACAGTTGCCGCATTTGCAGCACAGTTAGATCCGACAATAGAAGAGCTTGCAGATATAAAAACTGCTGTTTCAGAAGCTGTTACAAACAGCATTATACATGGATATGAAAATACTGAAGGAAAAATTAAAATTATTGCAAAAATATTTGCAAATACAATAGAAGTTGAAATATCAGATTCTGGAAAAGGAATTGATAATGTTGAAATGGCTAGAAAACCATTATATACATCAAAACCAAACTTAGAAAGATCTGGTATGGGATTTACAATAATGGAAAGTTTTATGGATGAAGTACATATTGAGTCTGTTTTAGGTCTTGGCACTAAAGTTACAATGAAAAAAGTTATTGAAAAACAAGAGAAATTTGAAGAAGAAGAAAAAGAACTTGTAAGTTTAGCTTAGAAAAATATGAAAATAACACGAAAGATGGAAAGGCAGGCTTGATAAATAATATGTATGATAATAATATTGAAGATATTATTAGAGCCAAAGAAGGTAATGAAACAGCAATGTCAAAATTAGTTGAAAATAATTCAGGACTAATTTGGAGTATTGTTCGCAGGTTTAAAGAAAGAGGATATGAATTAGATGATTTATATCAAATAGGATCACTTCGGCTTTATAAAATCAATAAGAAGGTTTGACACGAATTTTGAAGTTCAATTATCAACATATGCAGTACCATATATATTAGGAGAAATAAAAAGGTTTATTAGAGATGATGGACCGATTAAAGTAAGTAGAAGCACAAAAGAATTATGTGTAAAAATAAGAGAAGTACAAAAAGAATATTTAAATAAAAAAGGTGAGGAAATAAAAATAGAAGAAATCGCTAAAATTTTAAAAGTATCAAAAGAGGAAATAGCAGTAGCTTTAGATTCTGTGAATTGTGTAGATTCAATTTATGATACAAATTATAAAGATGATACTGAAGGAAACATATTAGATAAAATACCTAGTAATAATGATGGAGAGAAAAATTTAATAGATAAAATTGTATTAAAAGATGCAATTGAAAGATTAAATGAAAGAGATAAAAAAATTATTTTACTAAGGTATTATAAAGGAAGTACGCAAATGCAAGTTGCAAAAATTCTTGGAATAAGCCAAGTTCAGGTATCAAGGATTGAAAAAAAGGTATTATCTGATATGAGAAGAATGTTAGCAGTATAGTTCAAAAAGAGAGGTTGAAAAATGAAAAAAATTTTCTTGTATGTTATTATTTTAGTTGTTATAACATTTATAATTCCAGTATTTTTTACTAGAATTAATATTGAAAATGTTGCATTAGCTAAAAATGAAGATGTACAAGACATTACATCAGAAAAAACAGAAACGCAAGAAACACAAAATACAGTTAAATATGATTACAAAGAATATAATACTATAAAACTATTACATACTAAAACTAATTCAATAGAAGAAATAGGTTTAGATGAATATTTGTATGGTGTTGTATCAGCAGAAATGCCTGTTGATTTTGAAGCAGAAGCCTTAAAATCGCAAGCTATTGTTGCAAGGACATATACAATATATAAAATAACACAAAATCAGGCAAAACATGGTGAAGCACATATTTGTGATAACTCATCTTGTTGCCAAGCTTGGATATCAAAAGAAGACAGATTTGCAAGATGGGAAAGTGATAAATGTGAAGAAAACTGGAATAAAATTGTTTCAGCAGTTAATGATACTAAAGGAAAAATTATAACATATGAAGGAATACCTATAAATGCATTTTTTCATTCTAATAGTGGAGGTGCAACAGAAGCTCCTATTGATGTTTGGGGTGGAAGCCGGTTATCCATATTTACAAACAGTTCAAACATCTGGTGAAGATGGATATACACAATATAGTTCAGAAGTTGAAATTTCAAAAGAAGATTTTATTTCAAAAATGAAAGAAAAGTATTCAGATTTTTCTATAAATTTTCAAGAAGAAAATTGTATACAAATATTAGAGTATACATCTGGGGGAAGAATAAAAACTATAAAAGTGGGAAATCATAATTTATCAGGTGTTGAAGCTAGAACAATTTTTGGATTGAAATCTGCTAATTTCAATATAGAAATTTCTGAAAAAATAAAATTTAAAGTAACAGGATATGGACATGGAGTAGGAATGAGCCAAACGGGAGCAGACAGTTTGGCAAAACAAGGCTATAAATGTGAGGATATCATTAAACATTTTTATACTGGAGTAGAAGTTCAAAATTGAAATTAGTAAGCATTCCAGTGTTGGTTTCAAAAGTTTTTATAAAAAAGAAATGTATAAATTTAATAAATCTGGAAATAATTCAACTAAAGAAAAAATTAAGGAGGATACTTTATATGGCTAAAGATTTAAAAAGTAAAGATATAAGTAGAATTACGTATATTTCTATAGGATGCATTATTGTAGGTTTAATTCTTTTTATAACATTATTTTCAGTATTGAATAGCAGAAAAGGTAAGGAAAAAATTGATTTACAAATAGGAGAAAATAATAATCCTGTGGAAAATGTTATAAAAGATGCAAGTTCATCTATAGGTAAAACAGTTAATGAAATGAAAGATTATGAAGAAGTTAAAGATGGTGAATCTGTTCAAGTAAAAACTACAACTGAATATCAAACAGATAATAAAATAAGTGAAACACAAAATAATAACCAAGGAAATAATGAAACAAATTTAGTAAATCAAATAGATACTCAAAATGAGAATAATAAAACAGGTGAAACAAATAAAACATCAGTACAACCAGAAGAAACACAACCAGATCCAACTTTTACTATGCCAGTAGAAGGTGAAGTTGTAAAAAAATATGGCAAAGATAAATTAATATATTCAGATACTTTAAAAGAGTGGACTACTCATCTAGGCATAGATATAAAAGCAGATAAAACTACAATTGTAAAAGCATCTACAGATGGAAAAATTAAATCTATTAAAAATGATCCTAGATATGGCTTGACTGTAGTAATAGAGCATATTAATGGATTTTCATCAGTATATTCTAATTTGTTAACAGCAGAATTTGTTGTGGTAGGTGAAGATGTTAAATCAGGTCAAACAATTGGTACAGTTGGAAATTCAGCAACATTTGAAATATTAGATAATCCTCATTTACATTTTGAAATATTAAAAGATGGTAATTCTATCGATCCAGAAATGTATATTAAATAGAAAAAACCATATAAACTAAAGGTTTCGCTTTAGTTTATGTGGTTCTTATCTATATTAACGAGATTTTTCTTTAAAATCAAAAATATTAGAAATAGCAGAAATTTTATTTAACATATAATAATTATAATGAGATTCAACACTACCTATATATTTTGAATTTAAATTACTATTAGATAATAAATCATTAGCAACAGTAGAAGTATATGCTACATCTTCATTATTAATTTTTTCAAAATCTATATTACCGTACACGATTAATCTTTTTGAGTTAGAATATCTTTTATGCATATTTGAAACAAAGTCATTGTTTGAGTTACTATTAGATAAGTCAATATGAGGTTGTAGTTCGATAATATATTGATCAAGTTTCTTAATAATTTTTTGGCTTTTAATGATATCTATAGTACCTACTTTAAAAATTTTTATATCTGTATTATCGTCTCTTTTTATAAAAGTTTTTTCATAATATTCATTCAATTTCTTTTCTAAATTATAATTTTCAATATGTTTAGGAACATATCCTTCTGAAATATGATCTTTTAAAAAACCAATATTTCCGAAAGTATCTAGTAAATTTTTTTCTGTTTTACAAAGTGGCAAAAGCTTATATTGAACACTATTTGTGTAACGAATACTATCATTTAATTTAGATTGATTCGAATTTTGGGCATTTACACTAGAACACATACTTAGTTTTTCTATATTTAAATTTCCATATAGCATATTACTGTATTTTAAAGACATATTATTAGGCATTTTTTTTGCTCTTTCAACTATATAAAAATGTGTAGGATTATTGTCGAAAATTTCAGAATAATCATTATCATTATAAAATTCATTGTTGTTTGTTCTTTTTAAATCAGTTATACTTAATTTTTCATTTGAATTACCAATAATTACACGAGCTGTGTTGACAACTTTCTTAGAAGTAGAGGTACAGTTTAACTTTTTACTAGACTTCTTTGGAGAAACTATGGCACTAATAATTTTGCATAGTTTTGCAGGAAAACTTATAGCTCCTTTTATAGTTTTTTTACAATGTTGTTCAACAGGAACTGATTTTTCTTGTAATATGGAAAAATTTTCTCTACATTTTTTTACCTCTTGAAAAATTTGTGTTCTTTCTTCTTGAGAAATAAAATCTTTATTTATTAAACTATCGTATTGTATATCTATTTCTTTTAATTTTTTTCTAAAATCATCTATAATTATTTGTGTAGTATTTGCATTTGATAAAAATGGACTCAATGAAATATTAAATTTTTTTATAGATTTTTCTAAATTTTTTTTGGTATCTTTAAAAGATAATTCCATTAATAAATCCTCCTTTGTTTTATTATACGACTAATATATTTTACCATATTTTACATAATGTGTCAAATGTGCCATAAAAAATATTGACAATGTACTCATAAAAAATGTGATTCAAAAGTTAAAATATAAATTTAGTAAATTATAGATAACATAAGTTTAATAAATTTGAATTGAAAAATTTATTAAATTAATATATACTAAATAAAAATTCCAAAATGGAGGTATAAAGAAGTGGCAGAAGTAAATTGGACAAAGGAACAATCTTTAGCAATACATGAAAAAGGAAGCAATATATTAGTTGCAGCAGCAGCACGGAAGTGGAAAAACTGCTGTATTAGTAGAAAGAATAATAAATAAAGTAATAAATGATAAAGTAGATATAGATAAGATATTAATAGTTACATTTACAAGTGCAGCAGCAAGTGAAATGAGAGAAAGAATATTAGAGGCAATATATAAGAAGTTAGAAGAAGATCCAACAAATATAGATTTACAAAGGCAAATTATATTGTTAAATAAATCTAATATAAGCACAATTCACTCATTTTGTTTAGATATAATAAGAAATAACTTTTATGAAATAGATACATCAGCAAATTTTAGGGTTGCAGATACTGCTGAAATAGATTTGCTAAAACAAGAAATTATAGATGATTTATTTGAAGAAAAATATATAGAAGAAAATAAAGAATTTAATAAATTATTAAATATATATACAAATTATAGAGGAGATGACAACTTAAGACAATTAATTTTGAATGTATATAGATTTATACAAAGTAGTCCTTTTCCAAAACAATGGTTAGAAGAGCAAGTTGAAAAATTTAATTTAAAAGATAAATTAGAAAAAGATTTTGCTGAAACAGTTTGGGGACAAATATTATTAGAAAATTTTAAAGAAGAATTAATAGATTCAATCTTGAAATTAAAACAAGTAGAAAAAAAATTATCGAAATATGAAGAATTAATAAAATACAAATTAGTAATTAGTAGTGATATTGAAAACTTGGAAAATATAAAAAATAATACTAATTCATGGGAAAGTACCTATAATTTAGCAAATACGTTAATATGGTCTAAATGGCCATCAGATAGAAAAGTAACATTAGATTATAAAAATGAAGCTAAAGAAATTCGAGATAATGTTAAGAAAAAAGTAGCAAATACAATTGAAAAATATTTAATATATAGTTCAAAACAAGCTAATTCAGATATTTTTGAAATGTATGAAATATTAGAATCAATAAAAAAATTAGTAATAGAATTTTCAAAAAAATTTGCTGATAAGAAGAAAGAAAAAAATATTGTTGATTTTAATGATATAGAACATTTTGCACTAAATATACTTTTAAAAGTTGATGAAAATGGAAGAATATATGAAACAGATGTTGCAAAAAAATATAAAGAGAAATTTGAAGAAATAGCAATAGATGAATACCAAGATAGTAATTTAGTTCAAGAATATATTTTAAAAAGTGTCTCAAAAGGTAATAATATTTTTATGGTTGGTGATGTTAAACAAAGTATTTACAAATTTAGACAAGCAAGACCAGAATTATTTCTAGAAAAATATTCTACATATAAATTAAAAAATAATCAGATTGAATCAAGTACTGAGACAGAAACAAATTCAAAAAAAGATGATATTATAAATAATAAAAAAGGTTTAAAAATTCAACTATTTAAAAACTTTAGAAGTAGAGAAAATGTATTAGATTTAACTAATTTAATATTTGAAAATATTATGAGCACAAATTTGGGGGATATTTGTTATAATGAAAATGAATTTTTAAATTATGGTGCAAATTATCCAAAACCAAATGATATAAAAGAATATGCAGGAATTGCTCAATTGCATATTATAGATTTAAAAGAACCAGAAGATGATATTTATAAATCTACTGATAATACTGAAGATTCAGAAACAGAAATATCATCAGAAACAGAAGAAAGGGTGGAAGATGTAGTTTTAGAAGCAAAATATGTAGCTGAAAAAATTAAAGAAATAATAGATAGTAATTACATGGTTTATGATAGAAAAAAAGGGTACAGAAAAGTAACATATAAGGATATAGTGGTATTACTTCGTTCAACAAAAGTATTTGCCCCAATCTTTGAAAAAGAAATTTCAAATTTAAATATGCCAGTATTTAGTGATGTATCTTCTGAATATCTAGAATCAATGGAAATTCAAACTATCATGTGTTTGTTAAAAATTATAGATAATCCAATGCAAGATATACCAATGGTTACTGTTTTAAGATCTAGTATAGGCGGATTTACAGATAATGAATTAGTTGAGATAAGAGGAAAAGATAAAAAAATATCTTTTTATGAATCATTAACAAATTATTATTCACAAAAGAAATCAAAATCTGATGATGACTTTTATAATTTAAATAATTCAGATGAATTATTTAAAAAAATAGATTTGTTCTTAAATAATTTAAAAAAATGGCAAGGTCAAGAAAAATATATGTCATTAGATGAACTTATTTGGCAAATTTATAGTGATACAAATTTTTATAATTATGTTACATTATTACCTAATGGAGGTTTAAGACAGGCAAATTTAAAAATGCTCTTTGAAAGGGCAAAACAGTATGAAACTGCTAGCTTTAAGGGACTATTTAATTTTATAAATTTTATTGATAAATTACATAGTAATAGTGGTGACTTGTCATCAGCAAAATTGATTGGTGAAAATGAGAATGTAATAAGAATAATGAGTATTCATAAAAGTAAAGGACTAGAATTTCCAATAGTATTTTTATCTTGTATGGGTAAACAATTTAATATGCAAGATTTGAATGAAAATATAATTTTACATCAAGATTTAGGCTTTGGTCCTAAATATATAAATGATGAAAAGAAAATAGAATATACCACACTTGCAAAAGAAGCAATAAGATTAAAATCAAAAGTGGAAACTTTATCTGAAGAAATGAGAGTATTATATGTTGCTTTAACAAGAGCAAAAGAAAAATTAATAATTACAGGTATTTCTAAAGATGTTGAAAAGTCTTTTGCAGAAAAAGATGCATTAATACAAATGTATAAAACAGATGAAAATGAATTTAATAGTGAAACAGTTTCAAATGAATTCATGGATAAAACAAATAAAAAAGAAATTAATAGAAATACAATAAATCCTGTATTATTAAAAAAATATAAATCATATTTGGATTGGATAGAATTAGTATATTTTAATAATAAAGAAAAAATAGCTGACTTTATGAATGTTAAAATTATAAAAAAAGATGAGTTTTTAAAATCTATTGATAATTCTGTAGATGTAGAAGAAAAGGATAATATAATTCAAAAATTAAATGAAAGAGCTAAGAAAATTGAAAAACAAAAAATGACAGATTTATCAAAAACACTGAAATGGAAATATTTATACATGGATTCTTCTGTTATTCCTACTAAAACATCAGTTACTAAATTAAAAGAAAATGATGATATTATTTCTATTGATGAATTGGAAAATCAAAAAGCAGAAGAGTCAAGTTTTGCAGTAGCACGACCACAATTTTTAAATGAAGATGTTCAAATTACAAATGCACAAAAAGGTACTTTAATGCATATGTGTTTTCAAAAATTGGATGAGCATAAAAATTATACTAAAGAAATGTTACAGCAAATGATTGATGAATTTGTTCAAAAAAGAATTATAACTCCTTTGGAAGGAAAATCTATTAATATGTATAAGCTATATTCATATACCAAATCAGAATTGTTTAGGCAGTTAAGTAAAGCAAGGGAAGTATACAAAGAACAGCCTTTTTATATAAATTTAACTTCTGATGAGATTTATGGTAATGGGTTAAATGATAATATTTTAGTTCAGGGAATTATTGACTTGTATTATATAGATGAAGATGGAAAAGTAGTGTTGGTGGATTATAAAACTGATTATGTGGAAGATGGTAAGGAGTTTGAATTGATTGAAAAATACAAAAAACAGTTGGAGATATATAAGAGAGCTTTGAATGAGGCTTTAGGACAGGATGTTGATAAGTGTTATATTTATTCGGTTTATTTGGAGAAACTTATATAGTGGGGACGTTTATTATTGGACATTTTTATCTTACTTGGGACAGTTATTAGATGTTGTTTTGAGTTAGTGGGGTTAGTGCCGAGAGAAAAAATTTGTTACTTTTGAAAAAATAAATTCCTTCAAACGCGGTGGAGTGCGTACCGCGTTTGAAGGAATTTATTACGATAATGACTTGGGTTAAATGTTGGGAGGGCTCAGGTCGGAGATTTATTTTTTCAAAAGTAAAAATTTCTTTCTCCGAATGAGGTTATAGTGTAAGGTGGTAGTTTTTAATTTGAATAGGGTTGTGCAAATTAAAGTTAAAAATTTTTTGACTGAATAGGGTTGTGCAAAATAAAGTTAAAAATTTTTTTTTGACTGAATAGGAGTATGCAAAATAGTGTGAAAATTTTTGGCATAAATAGGGGGTTATGCAAATAAAGTGGCTATTAGTCCGATTAGAACAGAGGAGCAAATACCAAATACTAGGACAGGACCTGCTACTGTGAACATTTTTCCACCAACTCCCATAACATAACCTTCAGATTTGTATTCAATTGCTGGGGAAACTATAGAGTTGGCAAATCCTGTTATAGGAATTAGAGAACCTGCACCCGCAAATTTGCCAATTCTGTTGAAAATATTTAGTCCAGTTAGAAGTGCTGCTATTCCTATTAAAACTATGGAAACAACTGTTGAGGCTGATGTTTGGTCTAGACCTTTAAACATACTAAAGTCCATAATGATTTGTCCTATAGAACATATTAAACCACCAGTCCAAAATGCATTAAAACAATTTTTAAAAATAGGAGAATTAGGAGATTTTTGGTCAACATAGTCACTATATTCTTGATTTGTTTCAATTGGTTTCATAATTATATCAGTCCTTTCTATATTAAGAGTTTCTTTCTCGATCTATGACAAAAGAAATGTCTAAATCTACATAATATTCAGAAATTTTATTTCCTGTTATTTTTGCACGTTGTTCTAAAACTTTTACATTAGATAAATAATCTATTGTTCTAGATGCTTCTGAAATTGCTGTTGTTATTGCATCTTTCCAAGATATTTCAGATGCTCCTGTTATTAATAAATGTTTTTCAATATCCATAATATATCATCCTTTCAATTTATAATATTATTTTAACTTTTTTTTGAAAATTTATACAAAAAAGTTTTAATTTATGTTATTATAAAAAATAGTTATTAAATTTAATAAAGAGGAGAATAATAAATGAAAGAAAAAATAGTTTTTATAGTAGCACTAATAGTATCAATTTTATATATTTTTATTGGAAATAGAATTGTAATGAAGGATAATAGCTTTTTGGCTAATATAACTAAATCAGATTATCCAAGAGCAAAAATTACTAGAATTTTAGAAAGAAAAGAAACACCAATAGAAATAGAGGGGATGGAGAATCAATATAATACAGATATAACATTTGAAGCACAGATTACATCAGGAGAACGTAAAAATCAATTGGTGATAGCAACTCAAAATATTTCAACATATATAACAGGAACAGTAAAAGAAGTAGCAGCTGGAGATAAAGTTTTGTTATATAATGATACAACATATGAAAATCAATCAAAGTGGTATTTTGTAGAGTATTCTAGAATATCAGCTTTAGTAGTTTTGACAATTATCTTTTTAGGTTTAATAGTATTGTTTGGAAAGCAAAAAGGTGCAAAAACTTTAGTTTCATTAATATTTACAGTGTTGTCAATTTTTATAGTTTACATTCCTGCAATATTAGGAGGACATAATATATATTTCTGGACAATTGTAACTTGTGTATTTATAACAATAAGTACAGTTATGCTTGTATATGGTTATAGTAAAAAAACAATTACAACTGCACTTGGTTGTATAGGAGGTGTATTAGTTGCTGGATTGTTAACTTTAATTATGAACAGTGTATTACGTTTAACAGGTTTTACAGATGAAAACGCTATATATTTACAACAATTAAATGCATCAATAGATTTAAAAGCAATTATTTTTGGAGGAATATTAATAGGTGCTGTAGGTGCTATAATGGATGTTTCAATAGATATAGCATCATCATTATATGAAGTAGCAAGTAAATTGGAAAAGCCAGATTTTAAGACGATTATAAAATCAGGATTTAATATAGGAAAAGATATAATGGGAACAATGACAAATACTCTTATATTAGCATATATAGGAAGCTCTTTATCAACAGTGTTGTTATTAACAGCAAGTAATCATTCTTTAGTATATTTACTTAATTTAGAGATGATAACTGTTGAAGTTTTACAAGCATTAGCAGGAAGTATAGGAATTTTAACAGCAATTCCTTTAACATCTTTTGTCGCAGCTAGTTTATATAAACATGTTGATAATAAAAAATATGTTTATGAATATAAAGAAAAAAATAATGCAAAATAAATAAAGTGTTTATAAGCCTAAATTATTAGATGAAGATTCTGATAATTTAGGCTTATTTTATGTATAATTTAATTCGTTTTTTGAAAATGTGGAATTTTATTCTTTAATTAAATCTTTAATAACTTCTCCAGCAATAATTAAACCTGCTACAGAAGGAACAAAACTAATACTAGCAGGAGTGGATGCAGGTAAAGAACATTCATCACATCTGTTAGGAGTTTCTTTTGAATACAAAACTTTAAGATGATTAATTCCTCTATTTCTCAATTCTTTACGAATTACTTTAGCAAGTGGACATACTGAAGTTTTAGAAATATCACTTAGTTCAAATTTAGTAGGGTTAAGTTTATTTCCAGTACCCATTGATGAAATAATAGGAATATTATTTTGAGTAGCATATTCAATAATATCTAATTTAGACGAAACACTATCAATTGCATCAATTATATAATCTGTGGTGATTTTATGGTTTAGAGTATCTTCACTATAGTTACATACAAATTTAGAAAAATTAGAGGTATCAATGAATTCTTGAAAAATATTGATATTTAATTCTGGATTTATTTTCAATAATCTTTTTCTTTCAACTTCAACTTTAGGTTGACCAATAACAGTAAAATCAGCCATTAATTGTCTGTTGATATTCGAAATATCTATTACATCATTATCAATAATAGTTATATTACCAATTCCAGCACGTACCAATCCTTCTATAACATAAGAACCAACACCACCACAACCACAAACTGTTACATGAGAATTCTTCAATTTATCGACTGCTTTTTTTCCTATAAGACCTTCTGTTCTAGATAACCAATTATTCATATAAAATATATCTCCTTTTATAGTAAATTATTAGTAAATTATAGTATAACTTTAGAAAAAAAGCAATTATTTTTGTTTATGACTTTATTTATGGAAAAATATAATATATAATATCAAACAGATGTACTTAATGAAATATATAAAAGATTTAATATATCATAAAAATATTTCATTATACTATGTAAAGGGGGAAAAATAATGTATGCATATATAAAAGGAAGTTTAGAAATAAAAACAGCTGAATATGTTGTAGTGGAAACAAGTGGTATAGGATATAAAATTTTTATGTCTGAAACTGCAATAGATAAATTGGGTGAAATTGGGAGTATAGTAAAAATATATACATATTTAAAAGTTAGAGAAGATGATATGAGTTTATATGGTTTTAATACAAATGAAGAACTAAGAATGTTTGAATTATTATTATCAGTTAGTGGTGTGGGCGCAAAATCTGCAATTGTAATTTTATCTAATATAACACCTTCTAGTTTTGCATTAGCAGTTATTACAGATGATGTTAGTAAATTGAAAAAACTACCTGGAATTGGTCCTAAAACTGCTCAAAGAATCATATTAGAATTAAAAGACAAGTTGAATGCTATTAATGATACAAGTAAAGATGAATTAGAGGAAATGCTTTCTAAGAAAGAAGAAGATGGAGAAAAGGTTGCAGAAGCTATGTCTGCACTTCAAGTTTTAGGATATAGTAGAAAAGAAATAGAAGTTGCTTTTGAAGGATTTGATAAATCTGATTTAGGTGTAGAAGATATAATAAAAAAAGGATTACTTTATTTATCTAGATAAAAATAACTAAAAAAGGAAGAGGAAAAACTATGAATAGTAATGAACCATTGGCATATAGAATGAAACCAGAAACATTGGATGATTATGTAGGGCAAGAACATATTTTAGCAAAAGATAAAATTCTTTATAGAACAATAAAAGCAGATAGATTATCAAGTATAATTTTGTGGGGACCACCAGGATGTGGTAAAACATCTTTAGCAAAAGTTATAAGTAATACTACAAAATATAAGTTTAAAAAAATAAATGCTGTAACTGCTGGTGTTTCTGATATAAAATCAGCTATTGAGGAAGCTAAAAATATAATGTTTAATCCAAGTGGAAAGTGTATTTTATTTATAGATGAGATTCATAGATTTAATAAGTTGCAACAAGATGCATTATTACCATTTGTTGAAAATGGTACAGTTATATTAATAGGTGCAACTACAGAGAATCCATATTTTGAAGTAAATAAGGCTTTGATTTCAAGGTCTATGGTTTTTAAATTAAATCCATTAAATAAAAATGACATTTACAAGGTTTTAAAAAGGTCAATAACAGATAAAAAAGGTTTATGGGATTATAATGTAAAAATTGATGATGATACATTAATGAAAATAGCAGAGGTTTCAAATGGAGATGTGCGTACAGCTTTGAATGGTTTGGAAGTAGCAGTATTAACAACTCAAATGGATTCAGATGGCTGTATACATATTACAAATGAAATTGCAAAAGATAGTGTTCAAAATAGGAAAGCGATTTTTGATAAAAATGGTGATAGTCACTATGATAATATAAGTGCGTTTATAAAGTCAATGCGTGGAAGTGATGCTGATGCAACATTGTTCTATTTAGCAAGGGCAATAAATGGTGGAGAAGATCCGATGTTTTTAGCTAGAAGAATTGTAATTTCTGCAGCTGAGGATGTGGGAATGGCAAATCCAAATGCTTTGGTAGTTGCAAATTCTGCAATGCAAGCGGTTCATATGGTTGGTATGCCTGAGGCGAGAATTATTTTGGCAGAAGCGGCTGTGTATAATGCTAAATCACCAAAGTCTAATGCGGCTTATATGGGAATTAATAAGGCTTTGGAAGATGTTGCTAATAAGGATACTGGGGAAGTTCCAATGCATATAAGGAATGCTGTGACTGATGGAATGGCGAAAGATGGATATGGGGTTGGGTATAAGTATCCGCATGATTATCCAGGGCATTATGTGGAACAGCAGTATTTGCCGGATGTGATGGTTGGAACGAGGTATTATGTGGAGGAGGATTTGTGATTTTTGTTTTTGTGGTGGCACCGAGAAAAAAATTTGTTACTTTTTTTGAGGGAGTACCGAGAGAAAAAAATTGTTACTTTTGAAAAAGCAAACTCCTTCAAACGCGGTGAGTGCATGCTGGGTTGGTTGGACTTGTTACGATAATGATTTTAGTTAAATGTTTTGGGGCTCAGGTCGGAGCTTTGCTTTTTCAAAAGTAACAATTTTTTTCTCCGAGTGAGGGGGATGATATAATAGGAGATTTTTTTGTTAGGTGTTTTGAAGATATGTATTGATATATTTGTGTGGAAATGTTAAAATATAATTATAATATATAGTGAAAGGAGTATTGAAATGGAAGAAAATAATGAGCAAACACCAGTAGTAAAGAAGATTAGTGGACCTGCATTGGCTAGTTTTATTTGTTCTTTAGTAGGGTTAATAATTGGAGGTATCCCTTGTGGAATAGCAGCAGTTGTTACAGGTATTTTAGGAATTGCAAAATTTAAACCTGAAACACAAAAATGTAGATGGATGGCAATATTTGGATTAATATTAGGAATAATAGATGTAGTATTAGTTGCAATTGCTTTACCAACTATTTATAAACAATTAGGAATTTTCTAAATTAGATAAAAAATGCTTTCTTTTATAGCAAAAGAAGGTATTTTTTTGTAAAAAGGCATCAAGTGAAAAGTTAAACACAATTTTGTAAAGTAAAAGTAAATCGTATTTTTGTAAAAAGAAAAGTATTTTTTGTGTAAAACCCTTGACAAATCAATAAAAATAGTGTAAAGTAATATAGCATTACAAAAATAATGCAGATTGAAAGGGTAGAATTATGGAGAAAAATGTTGAAATAAGTATGCTATGCCAAATATATGGGAAAGTATTGACTGAAAAACAATATGAAATTATAACAGATTATTATAATAATGATTTATCACTTTCAGAAATTGCGGAAAATAATGATATAACTAGGCAAGCAGTTAGAGATATTATTAAAAAATCAGAAATTAAACTGTATGAATTAGAAAAGAACATAGGGTTTATGAACAAAAGTCTAGAAGAAGAAAAAGTTTTTGCAAATGTTCAAGAACATTTAAATTGTATTGTAAAGTATTTAAATGAAATTGACAAAAATGCTAATTCTAGAGATGGAAAAGGTTTTAATAAAAAAGAAATATTAAAAAATTCTAATGAAATAGTAAGAAATATTCAATTTATAGAAAAACAAATAAAGCAAATTTTATGAGAATAATAAATTTCATGGAATAACAAATTTCATGAGAATAGTAAATTTAATATAATAACAAATTTCATAAGAACAATAAGAATACTAAAATAACAATGACTAATATAAGGAGGAATCCAATATGGCATTTGAGGGATTATCTTCAAAATTACAAGAGTTTACAAGAAAATTAAAAGGTAAAGCTAGAATTACAGAATCTGATTTGAAAGAAATGTTAAGAGAAGTAAAACTTGCATTACTTGAAGCAGATGTTAACTATAAAATAGTAAAAGAATTTATTTCAACTATACAAGAAAAGGCTTTGGGGCAAGATGTGTTAAAGTCATTAACACCAGGACAACAAGTTATTAAAATTGTAAAGGATGAATTAGTTGAATTACTAGGTGGAACAGAAAGTAGAATTAATTTTACACCAAATCCACCAACTGTAATTATGTTGGTAGGTTTACAGGGTTCAGGTAAAACAACAACTGCAGGTAAACTTGCTAATTTATTAAGAAAACAAGGTAAAAAGCCATTACTAGTTGCATGTGATGTGTATAGGCCAGCTGCTATAAAACAATTACAAGTTGTTGGAAATCAGTTGAATATACCGGTTTATGCAAATGAATCAACAAAAGATGTTGTTCAAATTGCAAAACAAGCTTATAATGTTGCAATTAGTAAGTTAAATGATGTAATAATTCTAGATACAGCAGGACGTTTACATATAGATGAAGAATTGATGCAAGAATTAAAAAATCTAAAAGCAAGTAGTAAACCACATGAAATCTTATTAGTAGTAGATTCAATGACAGGTCAAGATGCAGTAAATGTTGCAACATCATTTAATGAAAATTTAGGAATTGATGGTGTAGTTTTAACAAAACTAGATGGTGATACTCGTGGTGGTGCTGCATTATCAGTTAAAAAAGTTACTGGAAAACCAATTAAATTTGCAGCAACTGGTGAAAAATTAAGTGATATAGAAGAATTTCATCCAGATAGAATGGCACAAAGAATTTTAGGAATGGGCGATGTTCTTTCAATTATAGAAAAAGCTGAAGAAACATTTAGTGAAGAGGAAGCAGAAAAGTTAGAAAAACAACTACGTAAAGGTGAGTTTGATTTAAATGATTATTTAGCACAATTAAAACAAATTAAAAAAATGGGATCTTTTTCATCAATTTTAAAAATGATTCCTGGAATGGGAAATTTAAAAGATGTAAAAGTTGATGATAAAGAACTTATTAGAATAGAAGCAATTATTTCTTCAATGACAGATAAGGAAAGAAAAAATCCGAAAATACTAAATGGAAGTAGAAGAATAAGAATTGCAAATGGAAGTGGAACTACAGTACAACAAATTAATCAATTTATGAAAACTTTTGAAGTTACACAAACAATGATGAAAAAGATGAAATCTGAAAAAGGTATGAGGAATATGATGAAAAATATGAAAGGATTCAATCCTAATGACCTTAAATTTTAGCAAATGGTGACTAATACTAAATTAGTTTCTAAATAAATTAAAGTTTCAAATTTGTGGGAGGTGAAAAAAATGGTAAAAATTAGATTACAAAGACAAGGTGCTAAAAAAGCTCCATTTTATCATATAGTTGTTGCAGATTCAAGATGCCCAAGAGATGGTAAAATAGTTGAAAAAATTGGTTCTTATGATCCAATGACAAATCCAGCTACTATTGTTTTAGACAATGAAAAAGTAGAAAAATGGATAAAAAATGGTGCAAAACCAACTGATACAGTTAAAGCTTTAATAGAAAAAGCTGCAAAATAATTATATCCTTATAATAAGGGGTATAGTGTGAAAACACATGCATAACACACTTTTGTGTTAGGAAAAACCACAAAATGGGGGTATTATTATGAAAAATGTATTAGAAATGATTATATCAAATCTTGTAGATAATAAAAATGATATATCAATTGAAGAAAATGTTAATAATAAAATAGTTGATTTTAAAGTTAAAGTTTCTTCAGATGATATGGGAAAAGTTATTGGAAGACAAGGTAGGGTAGCAAAATCAATTAGAACTGTTATGAAATCTGTAGGTGCTAAAGAAGGCAAGAAAGTTAATGTTGAATTTGTAGAATAATAGCAAAAAATATAGAAAAAGAGGTTATATATGCAAGAATATTTTGAAATTGGACAAATCGTAAATACTCATGGTGTAAAAGGTCAAGTTAAAGTTAATCCTTTTACAGATGATTTAGAAAGATTTGAAGAATTAAAATCAATATATATAGTAAAAAATAAACAATTACTAGAATATGAAATTGAAGAAGTAAAATATCAAAAAAATATGTTACTTATTAAATTTAAAAATATTGATGATTTAAATATGGCTGAAAAATACAAAGGTTGTTATTTAAAAATTCACAGAAAAGATGCTAGAAAACTTCCTAAAGATACATATTTTATTGCAGATATTATAGGTTCAGATGTTATTACAGATGATGGAAAATTACTTGGAAAAGTAGATGACATTTATAATACAGGAAGCAATGATATTTATGTAGTAAAAGATGAACTTGGTAAACAAATACTTTTACCAAATATCAAAGAAGTTATTTTAGATATAGATATAGAAAAACAAATAGTTACAGTTCATTTATTAGATGGTTTAATATAAATGTAGAAAGGAATGCTGGAGTAAAAATGAAATTTGATGTTTTAACACTTTTTCCTGAAATGTTTAATTCTATTAAACAAAGCATTATAGGAAAGGCAATTGAAAATGATTTGATAGATATTAATTTAGTAAATATTAGAGATTTTTCAAAAGACAAACATAAAAAAGTAGATGATACTCCATATGGCGGAGGAGCTGGAATGGTTATCAGACCAGATATTGTATATGACGCATATTTATCAGTAAAAGATGAAAATGCAAAAGTTATATATATGTCTCCACAAGGAACAGTATTAAATCAGAAAAAAGTTGTAAGTTTAAGCAAAGAAAAACATTTAATTTTATTATGCGGACATTATGAAGGAATAGACCAAAGAGTATTAGATGAAATTGTAGATGAAGAAATTTCAATAGGTGATTATGTATTAACAGGTGGAGAACTTCCAGCAATGGTACTTATAGATTCTGTTAGTAGATATGTTGAAGGAGTGATTAGCTCAGAATCAACTTCTGAGGAATCTTTTTCAAATAATTTATTGGAATATCCACAATATACAAGACCAGAAGTATTTAATGGCGAAAAAGTTCCTGATGTATTATTATCAGGACATCATGAAAATATTCGCAAATGGAGAAAAGAAAAATCTTTGGAAAATACTTATAAAAAAAGACCAGATCTTTTAAAATAAGGGAGAAGGATACCCTTGAGCAGAACCTAAAAAGTCCTATAAAATTAAAAAATAATAAAGGAGGAGAATATCGATGGATATCATAAAATCTATTGAACACGAGCAAATGAAAAATAAAATTCCTGCCTTAAAAGTTGGAGATACTGTTAAAGTTCACCAAAGAATCAAGGAAGGAAATAGAGAAAGAATCCAAGTATTCGAAGGAATAATAATTAAAAAACAAGGTGGAGGAGTAAACGCAACATTTACTGTAAGAAGAGTAGCTTATGGTGTTGGTGTTGAAAAAACTTTTTTAGTACATTCACCAATGGTTGAAAAAGTTGAATTAGTTAGAGTAGGTAAAGCAAGAAGAGCTAAATTATATTACTTAAGAGATAGAGTTGGTAAATCTGCTAAAACTAAAGAAGATATTGGAGCAAGAATTGAAAATAAAGAAATTACTATTAAAGAAGAAATTGTTGAAGCTCCAGAAGAGGCTCCATCTATTGAAACAGAAGCCCCTGTTGTTGAAGAAGTTGTTGATACAGTTACAGAAGAAACAACTACAGAAGTTAAAGATGCAGAGTAATTTGTAAATAAAAAGTGGAGGTTTTGCCTCTGCTTTTTTATTAGTAGCTAATATAATATATGAAAATATAAAAGAAGGATAAATAATGAGTAAAATTGCTTTTTTTGGAGGAAGTTTTAATCCACCTAATAAAATACACTATGAAATAGCTAAAACTGTATTAAAACACCTAAATATGGATGAATTTTATTTTGTTCCTGTCGGAAATTATTATGTGAAAAATGAATTAATTGATGTTAGATATAGATATGATATGTTAAAAAAAATGTGTGAAAATAAAGAAAATATTTTGGTTTCAGATATTACAATAAATGAAACAAGAAATTTAAAAGCTATAGATATATTTAAAAAAATAGAAAAAAAATATATAAATGATGAATTGTTTTTTGTAATGGGAGCAGATAATTTTAGTAATATATTAACTTGGAAAAATGCAAGTGAATTAATTAAAAACTATAATATAATAGTGGTTGAAAGAGATAATATAAATGTAACAAATATATTAGAAAACAATAAAACTCTATATAATAGAATATATGTATTAAATATTAAAGATATAATGTACGAAAAAGAATTAAAAGTTAATTCTACTCAAATAAGAAAAATTATTAAGCAACAAAAAAAGTTAGAATGTGTTAAGGATTTTCTTGATGAAAAGGTTATAGAATATATATATAATAAAAGGTTATATATATAAATAGTATTACAGAAATAAACTAATAGACCTAAATTTTGAATTTAATTTAGGTCTTTGTAATTAATTTTATTAAATATCTTTACTTATTTTAGCATATTTTTTTAATTTTTCATAAGCTAAATAATTAATACTACCAGCAGGAAATCTTCCATTACTATCTTTTTTTCCAGCAGGAACTCCTGTTAAAAGTTCAATACCTTCTTCTATAGTGGAAATAGCGTAAATATGAAATTCCTTAGATTTCACAGCCTCTAAAACTTCATCAGATAAATTCAAGTTTTTCTTATTTTGAATAGGAATAATAACACCATGAGAACCATTTAATCCACGTATTTTACAAATTTGGAAGAAGCCTTCAATTTTTTCATTAACACCACCAATAGGTTGAATTTCACCTTTTTGGTTTACAGAACCAGTAACTGCTAGAGATTGATTTATAGGAACTCCAGATAAACTAGAAAGTATAGCATATAATTCTGTACTAGAAGCACTATCACCATCAACACCATTATATAATTGTTCAAAACATATACTAGCAGTTAAAGAAAGAGGTATATCTTGTGCAAACATTTCACCTAAATATCCACTCAAAATGTAAACACCTTTTGAATGGGTAGAACCAGAAAGTTCAACTTCACGCTCAATATTTATAATTCCAGATTTTCCAGTATAAGTATTTGCTGTTATTTTTGCGGGTTTTCCAAAAGAATAGTCACCAATACTTAAAACAGTTAACCCATTTATTTGACCAACTTCAAATCCAGAAGTATTAATTAATAAAGTGTTTTCTTTGATCATTTCTAAATAACGAGAATCATATTTTTTTATTCTTTCAATTCTTTCTGCTAAGGCCTTATCAACAAATTCTCCTGAAACTACTTTTGCTTTAGCCATTTTAGCCCATGTTGCAGCTTCACCAATTATTTGTGCTAAATCATTAAAACGTGTAGATAATTTTTCTTTATCATCAGCCAATCTTGAGGAATATTCCATTACTTTAGCAACAGCTGTTTTATCTAAAGGTAGTAAATCTTCTTGTTCACAAAAACCACGAATAAACCTAGCAATTTTAATCATATTTTCTAAATTATTTTCAGAAGTATCTTCGAATTCAACTTTTATTTTAAATAATTTTCTAAAATCTTCATCTAAAGCAAGTAGTGTTTGATATATTTGTTCATTACCTACTAAAATCACCTTTAAATCAAGTGGAATAGGTTCAGGTTTCAAAGATACCATTACCATACTTGTACGTTGATCAGCAGTATTATCAATTAATAATTCTTTCATACGCAAAGCTTTTTTTAAAGCTTCATAACATGCTCCATTTGCTAATAAATCTTTTGCTTGGAATATAATGTAACCACCATTTGCTTCATGTAATAAACCAGGTTTTAACATAGTATAATCAGTTTTTAAAGCACCATAATAGTTTTCATATTCCAATTTTCCAAATATATTATGATATGCATAATTAGAATCCATTATTACAGGAGCACCTTCTTGTTCACTATTGTCAACAAAAAGATTTACTCTATAATTAAGCCAAGGTTTTGGTAAATCCATTCTAGGGCCAGATGGTTGTGGCTGTTGTTCTTGAGTAGGTTCTGCTAAAAAGTAATTTACATTTTTTAAAATATCTTTTTTTACATTATCTAAAAATTTTGTAATTTTTTTATTTCTTTTAAATTTTGATTTTATATAATTTATATGTTGATTAACTGTAAGTAAAGCAATATTAGATTGCCATTCTTGTAATCTTTTTTCTGTTTGTTTCTCGATTTCCTTAATTTCACCAATAGCTTGAATTATATGTTCTTGAACAATTACAGATTTAGCTTCAAACTCTTGTTTTAATGAATCATCTAATTTTTCAAAATCTTCTTGTTCAATAGTTTTTCCATCTAAAATAGGCATCATGTATATACCATTTTGGGCAGATTTAACTTGAAATCCATATTTTTCAGATTTTTTATTCAATTTTTCCATAAGTACATTTCTTTTTTCTTCATATTCATTTTTTATTAGAGCTTTTTCTTTTTCAAAATCATCATTATTAAAAGTATTTTTTATATCAACTTGAATGTCTTTTATAAAAGAATCCATAGTTTCTTTAAACTCTTTACCTTGCCCTGCAGCCAAAGAAACGGCAACAGGTTCATTAGGGTCATCAAAATTGTAAATATAACACCAATCATTAGGTGTTTTTTTCTTTTTACAAATTTTATCAAGATAATTTTTAGTATACATTGTTTTACCAACACCACTAGGACCTTCTAAATATAAATTATAACCTTTAATATCAACATTAATACCAAATTCTAAAGCCTTGATACCACGGTCTTGACCAATTCCTGTGTTTATAGGTTCTAGTTCATCTGTTGTTTCAAACTGGAATAAATCTGGATTACAGATCATTTTTAAATCCTTGTAAGATAGTTCATTACTTTTTTTCATTTGTTCCTCCTTTTAAAAAATATTTAATTGCATAATAATTGCATCATCAACATTTCTATAATATTTTTGTCTAACAGCAATTTCTTTAAAATTAAATTTTTTATATAAATGTATAGCACTTGTGTTTTTATAATTAACTTCAAGTGTTAACTTTTTTATATCATTTTCCTTTGATATATCTATTAAATTTTTTAATAAACAGCTACCAATTCCTAAATTTCTTTTTGATTTTTTGGTAACAATATTCATAATATCTGCTTCATCTAAAACTGCTTTTATTCCTGCAAAACCAACAATTTCAGACAAATATCTGGCAACTATATAATAAGAATTTTCATTTTGCAATTCTTTTTTTAATGTGGAAGGTTGCCAAAAATCATCAAAGTCTTTTAATAAAGTAGAAGATATTTCTTCAAAATCAGATATAGTCATTTTTGAGATTTCTATGTTATTATAACTCATTTAATGCTCCTTTAGTCTAACAATTTTTATTTTTCACCACTTAATGTACGTTCAGCTTGTGATTTTTTTAAGTAAATTGGCGAAACAGTGTAACAAGGCACATATGAATTAGAATTATATTTATCAAATGCAGATAATCCTACACTAATACTTGTTTGTATATTGCTAGAGTCTGAAGCAAAATTGCAATTTGAAATCTTATTTTTCAATAATTCTTTATTTACAATAGCTCCATCACCAACTAAAATTAGTTTATTATTAGAATAATTTTGTTTTACATTTCCCATATTAGTATTAATAATTTCAATGATATTATCAATATTATCTGCTCTTGGTTCACAAATAGATGAATATGTTTTAGTATTTGAGTTATAATTATATAATGCAAAATAAACATTATTATTTTTAGCATCAATAATAGTTGCAATTAAAGCATTTTCTTTAATATTATAAGCAAGTGATTCAAGAGAAGTAACTCCAATAATTGGAATGTTTTTTACATCTGCAAATGCTTTTACAGTAGAAATTCCAATTCTAATTCCAGTAAAAGAACCAGGACCTTGACAACATGCTAATAAATCAATATCATCTAAACATAAATTTGCTTCTTTAAAAGTTATATCTATTAAGGGCATAAGTTTTTGAGAATGTGTTTTTTCATCATTATTATGTTTTTCTATTATAAGTTTGTTATCTTCCAAAATAGAAACAGAACATATTTTAGAAGATGTATCTATTGCCAAAATTTTCAAGATTTTTCCTCCTTTTATATTATTTAATTTAGCTTTTAGTTATATTCAAATTAGATATTATTGATTTTGAATTTTCACCAAATGCTTCAATTTTTAAATTACGATAATTTTCATTATTATTATCTTTTGAAAAAGAAATTTTTATATAATCATCAGGTAAGATATCTTCAATAATTTCGCCCCATTCGATAATACAAATTCCATTATTAAAATATTCCTCTCCACCTATTGCATAAAATTCATCACTGTCTGATAATCTATATACATCAAAATGATATATATTTGTACTGTTTGTGTTATATTCATTAACAATTGTGAAAGTAGGACTAGATATTTCATTTTCTAATCCAAAATATTTTAAAATTCCTTGGGTAAATTTGGTTTTGCCTGAGCCTAAATCTCCTGATAATACTATAATATTTCCTTTTTTTAAGTATTTTGCTAAATTGTAAGCAAATTCGATAGTGTTATTTTCATTTTTTGAAACAAAATTATACATATTTCCGCCTTTTTATAGTTATTTTTCTATGGTCTATTTTATATTAATTGTGTGGGTTTGTAAAGGGCTGGAAAAAGATTTTTTAAATAAGGATTTTGAAAGTCAGGTCTAAGACATGAAAAAAATTTTCCATGTCTTAGACCTGTTTGAAAGTGTATAAAGGTTGACAAGCGTAAACATAATGTGGTACAATAATAAATGTCAATGTGATAAATTCACCAATTATATTTCCTAAGTCATATTGAAAAAATATTAGGAGGTAAAAACACCATGGACGAACAACAGATTACAAAAAAAGACTGTCTTGCTAGAGAGTTAGCAAGAAAAAAGGACGAAAACCTACGGAGGATAGCAGAAGAATTATTAGGTGATATTTTCAATCTTGTGAGAATAAGATACAAAGATGCATTCTTTTTCTTTCCTTTTGATAAGGGAAATTTCTTTTTTAGAGAAAATATAATACGAATGGAATATCCAAAAGTTATACAAAAAAAACTGAAAAGGAAGTTGTCAAAAGAATCAACAGAGCGTGAAGAAGAAAATGCACAAACAAACAATTTTCTTGAAGAAGGTGATCAACTTATTATAAAAATAGTTGATAAATTCAATGAAATTGAATCAACAATGCCTGACGAAAACAGTGAATATTCAAAAGAACAGGCAATTGTTTTAGAATGCATTAAGGAAGCTCTTAATTTAGAAGGTTTCAAGGTAAGATTGACCATACAAGGTATGAATATCTCATGGTGGGGAAACAAAGACTAATTTGTTTTTTGATAGCAGTGTTATATATCAACACTGCTACTTTTCTTGTTGTTGATAAATTACTTAACTTATGTTAAAATTAAAAACAATTAATAAATAAAATGTTAAAATGTGATCAAAAGTTAAAAAATAAAAATATATAAATTTAATTATTGAACATAAGGAGGAAATACATGGAAGATAGAAAACAATATATAAGAAATTTCAGTATTATAGCACATATAGATCATGGAAAATCTACATTAGCAGATAGATTAATTGAAATGACAGGTGTTCTTTCAAAAAGAGAAATGGAAAGTCAAGTTTTAGATAATATGGATATAGAACGTGAAAGAGGAATTACAATTAAATCTCAAGCTGTTAGAATGTTATATAAAGCGAAAAATGGAAAAGAATATGAGTTTAATTTAATAGATACACCAGGTCATGTGGATTTTAATTATGAAGTATCTAGAAGTTTAGCAGCATGTGATGGTGCTATTTTAGTTGTAGATTCAAGTCAAGGCGTTGAAGCACAAACACTTGCAAATGTGTATTTAGCATTAGATAACAATTTGGAAATATTACCTGTTTTAAATAAAATAGATTTACCAAGTGCAAGACCTGATGAAATAAAAAATGAAATTGAAGATATAATAGGAATTCCAGCACAAGATGCACCATGTATATCAGCTAAAACAGGTTTAAATGTTGATGAAGTTTTAGAAAGAATTGTAACAGATATACCAGCTCCAAAAGGAGATGAAAATGCTAATTTAAAATGTTTAATTTTCGACTCTATATATGATAATTACAAAGGTGCACTTGCATATGTAAGAGTAAAAGATGGAACTGTTAAAGTTGGAGATGAAATTTTATTAATGGCATCAAATAAAACATTTACAGTTACAGAATTAGGATATTTTGAACCAGGTACATATGTTCCAACAGAAAAACTAGAAGCAGGTGAAGTTGGATATATTGCAGCAAGTATAAAAACATTATCAGATATAAGAGTAGGTGATACGATAACATTAAAAGAAAACCCGGCATCTGAGCCACTTCCAGGGTATAAAAAAGTAAATCCAATGGTATATTGTGGATTATATCCAATGGATGGAAGTGATTATGAGAATCTAAAGGTTGCGTTAGAAAAATTAAAATTGAATGACGCAGCATTAGAATATGAACAAGAAACATCTGCAGCATTAGGCTTTGGATTTAGATGTGGTTTTTTAGGATTACTTCATTTAGAAATTATTCAAGAAAGATTAGACAGAGAATTTGATTTAAGTTTGATTACAACATCACCATCAGTTATATATAAAGTACATAAAACAGATGGAGAAGTAATTGAATTATATAATCCTTCAGAATTACCAGCACCTAATGACATATCTTTTATAGAAGAACCTTTTGTTACAGCAGAAATCATTACACCAAAAGATTATGTTGGAAATATAATGGAAATATGTCAAAACAGACGTGGAATATATATAGATATGAAATATTTAGATAGCAATAGAGTAACATTGATATATGAATTGCCATTAAATGAAATAATATATGATTTCTTTGATAGCTTAAAATCAAAAACAAAAGGATATGCATCATTTGATTATGAATTTAAAGAATATAGAAGATCAGATTTGGTAAAACTAGATATTTGGGTAAATGGTGAAAGTGTAGATGCATTATCATTTATAGTACATAAAGATTCTAGTTATGAACGTGGAAAGAAAATGGTAGAAAAATTAAAAACTGTTATTCCAAGACAATTATTCAGCATCCCTATTCAAGCTGTTATTGGTGGAAAAATTATTGCAAGAGAAACTATCTCTGCTATGAGAAAAGATGTACTTGCTAAATGTTATGGTGGAGATATTACTAGAAAGAAAAAATTGTTGGAAAAGCAGAAAAAAGGTAAGAAAAAGATGAGACAAATTGGAAATGTAGATATCCCACAAGAGGCATTTTTGAGTGTGCTTAAGTTGAATGAAGAGTGATAAAAAAGGAAGGAAAAAATCATGAATAAAAAAAATAATCCAGAACAAAAACAATACGATGACCAAGTAGAAGGAAGAAATTCCGTTATAGAATTATTAGAATCAGGAAGAGATATAAATAAGATATTTATATCAAATGGAGAAAAAAATGGTTCAATAAACAAAATAATTGCAATGGCAAAAGAAAGAAAAGTAATTGTAACTGAAGTAAATAAATCAAAACTTGAACAAATGGCATTATCAAACAATCATCAAGGAGTAATAGCAATTGTACCTCCTTATGAATATTGTGATATAGACGACATATTAGAATGTGCTAAATCAAGAAAAGAAGATCCTTTTATAATAATATTAGATGGAATAGAAGACCCACATAATTTAGGGGCTATAATTAGAACAGCAGAAACAGCAGGAGTTCATGGGATAATAATTCCGAAAAGAAGATCTTGTTTAGTAAATAGTACAGTAACAAAAGTTGCGGCAGGAGCTGTTGAACATATGAAGATTGCAAGGGTAAATAATATAAATGAAACAATAAGATATTTAAAAGAAAAAGATGTATGGGTTTGTGGAACTGATATAGATACAAATAAATACTATTATAATCAAGACCTAACAGGTTCTCTTGCAATAGTAATAGGTAGTGAAGGATTTGGAATGAGTAAATTAGTTAAAGAAAATTGTGATTTTTTAGTAAAAATTCCTATGAAAGGAAAAATTACATCTTTAAATGCATCTGTATCAGCAGGTATTGTTGTATATGAATCTGTAAGACAACGTAATGAAAGGATAATTTAGAATGAAAAATAAAAAGATAGTTATAAGTTGTTCTATACTATTAATTATTATGCTACTTATTATAGTATATATAAAAACAGATTTTTTAAAAACAAATGAACAGTTATTTTGGAAGTATATGTTAAAAAATGAGAAATTAGTACATATATTTTCAAGTGAGGAAATAAAAAAATATAGTGAAAATATTTCTAAATCAGCATATATAAATAAAACTAATATATTATTGGAAACAAAAAATAAAACAATAAATCCATTAAAAATATATATAGAAGAAAACGGAAATAACCAAATAAACTGTTCAAATATAAATATTAATTTAGTTTCAAACAGCAACATAAAACTAATTGCAAATATTATAAAAGATGAAAACTACTTCTTATTTAATAATGGAAAAATAGAAAATAAATATATAGGCTTTGAAAATAAAGATTTAAAAAAATTAGCAAACAAATTAGGAATAAATAAAACAACATATATACCAAATGAAATTAATTCAATAGATTATCTGGATTTTTTTCTTATAAAAGAAGAAGAAAAAGAATATATAATAAATACATATATTCCTATTTTTAGAAAACATATTAAAAATAAGAATTATATAAAAATTAATTCTGAAACTTTTGAAATGAA
>USQY01000018.1 GCA_900557045.1 uncultured Clostridium sp. | reverse complement strand
TATGAGTGATATGTTTGGTTATTGTAGTAACTTAACAAATATAGAAGCATTAGCAAGTTGGGATACAAGCAGTGTGATAAATATGAGTGGTATGTTTTCTTCTTGTAGTAGCTTAACAAATATAGAAGCATTAGCAAATTGGGATACAAGCAGTGTGAAATATATGAGTAGTATGTTTTCTGTTTGTAGTAGAATATCAAATTTCGTACCAATATCAAACTGGAACATATCAAAAGTAACGCAATTTGTTGAAATACTATATCATGTTGCAACCCCAACTACCTACCCAAACTGGAACGGTACATGGTCTTTAGATGGAACGTTTACTCCAGCAACAACAACTCAATCAACAAATTCAACAACTACAAAATCTGTTAAAGCATCTGTAAGCCCATCAACAACTACAGCACAGCAACCAACCCAAACAACACAACCAAATACAATAACAAACCAACAACCACAGGAAACAACTCAAACAGCTACAAATGTAATCACAACACCAGTAGCTCAAATAGGAACAACAAAATATGCAACAATAGCAGAAGCAATTAATTCATCAACAACACCAATAACCATAGAAATACTTGAAAACATAACATTAACCGACGAAATTACAATAGATTCAGGCAAAAATATAACATTAAAATTAAATACAAAAACGCTTTCAAGTACAGCAATAAACACAATAGTAAACAATGGAATATTAACAATAGATTCAACAGGAATTATAAAGAATGAGCAAACAAATGGAATTGTAATACAAAATACAGGAACTTTAAATTTACAAAAAGGAATTATAACAACAGCACAAAATGGAGGAAAAGGAATTTATAATCAAGGTGTATTGCAAATTTCAGGAGGAAAGATTGTAACAGAAGGAGTTGGAGCAATAGGTATATATAATGCAAACATTAGTGAAAATAAAAGTAACAAAAATACACAAAGTGTTAGCACAAAAATAAGTGGTGGAATAATAGAAACAACAGGGTATAGTAGTAAGGGTATATATAATAATTCGTATTTAGAAGTAATAGAAAATACTGATAAAACAGTAATACCAAAGGTAATTATTTCTGGTGATGATTCAATTGGAATATATAATTCAGAAAAATCGGCAAAATGCGACATGAAGTCAGGAGAAATTATTATTAAAGAAGAAGTAATAGAAAATTATGAATTAATAAAAAATAGTAATGAATTCAAAGCTGAATTAGAACAAAAGAAACCAAGTTATGGAATATATAATAAGGCTAATATAGAAGTAAATTTGGAAAAAGTAATAATAAAAGCAGAAAGATTAAAATCTATAGGAGTATGCAATAATTCAGAAGGTGCAATTGTTTTTGGAAAAAATGATGGAACAGTAACACAGGCAACACCAATAATATATGCAATAACAGATTATACATCAGCAATAGCTAATATAAATAATAAAAAAGGGAAAATAAAGTTTTATGATGGTACGTTTAGTACATTGAATTCTATAAAAGAATTGATTACAGATGTGTTAGAAAATTATAAGATGAGTGAAGATAGTGGAAATAATGTTATAAATACCACATTGGTTATTGAGTGAAATAGTGCAATTGGTAACAAAAAAATTATTACAAACTGATAATAAAAAAATTATCACACCCCCTTGACACCATAACAAAATTATGTTATTATAATTATTGTTATGGGTCAGTAGCTCAGCTGGATAGAGCAATGCCCTTCTAAGGCATGGGTCGGGGGTTCGAATCCCTCCTGGCTCACCATAATGGTTGTATACGAATAAGTATAAAAAAATTACTAGTTTTAAACTAGTAATTTTTTTGGTTTAATAGTTAAAATGTATAAAATAATAAACCGTTTCAAAAGAAACGGTTTATTGTACATGCTATGTAGTTTACTTACACTGAATTTTGAGGATATTCTACCCTGTGATCACAGTGCTGTATTCCGCCAAACCGGTTTTTTCCAACCTTTCTAGGGCAAGAAATAAAAAGCTGATTGTACTGGTCTTGATGTAAGTTATTTTTATTAATAGAAAAAATATGCTTACAAACAGGGCATTTTAGTGTAATTTCAGACATAATGAGTCCTCCTAAGTAAGTATTATATATAATATATAGCGATATATTAACATAATGTAAAACAAAAGTCAAGTATTGACAAAATTAACATAACATAGTAAAATGAAATATATAAACGGTAAATTAAATTTTACTGGAATTCGTGATAACCAAAACCTTAATTAAGGAAGGAGAATTTGTTATGTTAGGTTTTTCAGCATGGATACTATTTACAAATTTATTTGTAAATGTATTACACCGGGAGGTCTCTTGGAAATTAGGACCATTACTGTATTTCACAATACTAGGAATAATCTTATTTTCCATTTTGTTTTGGGGAAGCCACGCAACAATTTGTACAGAGCCAGAGGAAACAGATAGGTATGAAAAAAATTGGAATGAAGTTTCTGAGATTAATGGATATTCTTTTTTCTATGAGGTAGTTATTCTTACCATAATGATTATTATGATAAAGAATCATCTTAATATAGAATATGAAAAAAATGCATTTTGTATTAATTGGCCAATTGCAATAATTTTACTTATTTTAGATATTATTACTACAATTGTTATATATAATACATATTCATACGATATCAAAGAATCAATAATAGACTCAGTACTTTTTCAGTTTTCAAGATTGCGAAAATGTATGGTTTTACTATTTATAGTAGGCATATTCAAAACATACACTATTACAGGGGTTTTCCTAACTGGGCTGTGTATCTGCTTGTTTATTTTAGTAATAAAGTTTTTGATAAAAATTTTATTATGAATAAAAACTGCGAAAATTCATAGTTTGAATTTTCGCGGTTTTTATTTTTACACTTATAATTGATACAATTAAAAAAATTTATTCAATTCCCAAATACTTATTATATCCAACTTCTCTATCCACAATTCCAGTACTTTTAATATCAATAACTCTATTTGCAACAGTTTCCATCAATTGATGGTCATGAGAAGTGAAAATAATATTTCCTATAAATTTTATCATACCATTATTTAAAGCAGTAATACTTTCCATATCTAAGTGATTAGTAGGTTCATCAAATATTAAAAAATTTGCACCAGAAAGCATTAATTTTGCTAGTACACATCTAACTTTTTCACCACCGGAAAGTACATTAACCTTTTTCAATGCTTCCTCACCAGAAAATAACATTCTACCTAAAAAGCTTCTTACATAAGTTTCATCTGGGTCTTTAGAATAAGTACGAAGCCATTGTGTTATACTCTCATCACTTTGGAATAAATAATTATTATCCTTAGGGAAATAGCTATTTGTAATAGTAGTACCCCAAACAAGTTCACCTTCATCTGGTTCTAATTCGCCAGCGATAATTTGAAATAAAACAGTTTTAGCTATTTCATTATCTGCAAGCACTGCAATTTTATCACCTTGTTTAACTGTAAAAGAAATATTATTTAATAGTTTTTCACCGTTTATAGTTTTAGAGATATTTTTTAATTGCAAAATTTCTTTTCCTGGTTCTCTATCAGGTTTAAAATCAACATATGGGTATTTACGGTTTGAAGGTTTAATTTCATCTAATTCAATTTTTTCTAAAGATTTCTTTCTAGAAGTAGCTTGTTTTGATTTTGAAGCATTTGCACTGAACCTAGCAATAAAATCTTGTAATTCTTTAATTTTTTCTTCTTTCTTTTTGTTAGATTCTTTCATTTGTTTTAAGGCTAATTGGCTTGATTCATACCAAAAATCATAATTTCCTGGATAAACCTTAATTTTTCCAAAATCAACATCAGCTATATGTGTACAAACTTTATTTAAAAAATACCTATCATGTGAAACTACAATTACAGTATTTTCAAAATTAATTAAAAATTCTTCAAGCCATGCAATACTTTTTAAATCTAAGTCATTAGTAGGTTCATCTAATAATAAAATATCTGGGTTTCCAAATAATGCTTGTGCTAACAAGACTTTAACTTTTTCTTTGGCTTCTAACTCACTCATTAATTTATAATGATTTTCAGTTTCAATTCCTAAATTATTTAATAAAACAGCAGCATCAGACTCTGCATTCCATCCATCTAATTCGGCGAATTTCTCTTCTAATTTTGCGGCTTTCATTCCATCTTCTTCTGAAAAATCTGGTTTAGAATATATTTTATTTTTTTCATTAATAATGTTATATAATTCTTGGTTTCCCATTATTACTGTATTTAATACGGTATAATCTTCAAAAGCAAAGTGATCTTGTTTTAATACAGAAAGTCTTTCGGTCTTTTCTTTAGATACTTCACCTTTACTAGGTTCAAGCTCTCCTGATAATACTTTTAAAAATGTAGATTTACCAGCACCATTTGCTCCAATAATTCCATAACAACATCCTTTGTTAAATTTTATATTTACATCTTCAAATAGTGTTCTTTTTCCAAATCTAACTGTTACACCTATTGCATTTAACATTTTCTTCCTCCTTATAAATTTTTAAACTTGCACCATTATACACCATTATTAATTATTTGTCTAATCAATTCAACACCTAAATTATTCATGAACTCTCCAGAAAAAATTCCTTATTGAAAAAGTAAGTAAACATAATAGAAACTGAACCATCTCAACCCCTTGACAAAATCGACATAATAGTATAAAATATTTATGCAATTTAATGGGATTTTAACCCCGTTAAATTCATAAATTTGTATAATAAATAAAAAACAAAAAAATAAATTTATAAATAAAAAACAAAAAACACTTAGCCGTAAGAAAAGTGGAATATTTACTAAAGAAATTTATACTCAAAAACGCAAAACTTATATTTCCGTAAGTTCTAGCGAAAAAAGAAATATTACATTTATATTAAATTTAGTAAAATACGCTATTTCAAGGCTTTTTTTGTTGAAAAAAGTATAAATATAAACTATAATATAATAAGAAAAAATAATAAAGAGAGGAATAAAAAAATGAGAAATTTTAGAAAGGTAACCAAAATTTTAGGAATAATACTTGTAATAGTAATTATGAGTTTTATGTTTATGCCAGAAGTAAATGCCGAAAATAAAGAGGCAAAAGAAATTGGAATAAACGACATTGTAGATGCAGGAAAAAATTGGATAAAAGAAGGAGAAAACTCAACTGATTCACAAATGGAAGTGGAAAAATTTGCAGAAAATTTTATTGGAGTAGGTCAAGTATTAGTTGCAATAGGTATAGTAACACTATTAATAGTTTCGCTAATTACAGCAATAAAATGGATTACAGCAACTCCAGATAAACAGGCAAAACTTAAACAACAATTAATAGGTCTTGTAATTTCTGCTGTAGTAATTTTTGGAGCAATAGGAATTTGGAATTTAGTAAGAGGAATATTACAAAATGTTGAAGGAAAACTATAATCTAAAATTTGATTAAAAAGGAGGAATATGAATGTCTACACATTATATACCAAAAGATTTAAGAGGTGAAACAAGAATATTAATAATATTCACAGTAAAATCATTAATTACCACTGCTATTTTTGGTGGAGTTGGTGTAATATTTTATATTATTTTTAAATTAATGGGAATGAGGCTTGTTGGGGTTATAATTTTAGCACTTCTGGCTTTACTAGGTTATGGTTTCGGAACAATAAAAATGCCAAAGATAACAGGTTTGAAATTTACCAAAAATATTGAAGGAGATTCAATGGACGAAATTTTTATGAGATACATAAAATTCAAAAGTAATAAAAAAATTTATACATATACAAAGGAGGAAAAGTAAATGGAAAATAGTGGAGGATTACAAACATTAATATATATTTCAATTGCAATATGCGTAATACTTGTTATAGCCTTGATTGCACTGTTTGCATATATGTGGTGGAAGGATAATAAGAAAAAAAGAGAATATGATTCAGAACAACCAATTGATTCAAAAGAAGCAAAACAAACTACTAGATTACAAGGAATTGAATCTATGTCTAAATTTCTAGATTTTGATCAAATAGTTGATAGTATGATTGTTAGAAAAAATAGAACTCAATATGTAATGGTTATACAATGTAAAGGTATAAATTACGATTTGTTAGGTGAGGAAGAAAAATTGGCTGTTGAAAATGGTTTCACACAATTTTTAAATACTTTAAGATTTCCAGTTCAATTATATATTCAAACTAGAAGTTTAAATTTAAAAGAAAGTATAGAACAATATACAGATAAGGTTAATACAGTAAAAAATGACATTATTAAACTTGAAGCTCAAATAAAAAGAGAAAAAGCTAATGGAAGATTAGATTTAGTTAGAAGATTAGAATTTGATAAAAAAAGAAAATTAAATATTCTAGAATATGGAATGGATATTACAAATTATGTTTCAAGAATGAGTCAAAATAGAAATGTTTTACAACAAAATACATATGTTGCTGTTGCTTATTATACTGCCGAATTTGGTGGAGAAATAGAAAATTATTCAAAAGAAGAAGTTGATAACATAGCTTTTTCAGAGTTATATACAAGAACACAAACCTTAATAAGAGCATTAGCATCATCTGGTGTAACTGGTAGGGTTATAAACTCAGAGGAATTAGCTGAATTATTATATATAGCATATAACAGAGATGATTCAGAATTAATAAATATAAGAAAATGTGTAGATGCACAATATGATTGTTTATATAATACTGCAAAAGATGTATTAGAAAAACAAAAGGAAATGATAGAACAAAAAGTAGAAAAAGAAGCAATTAATTTAACAGCAAAAAGTATTTCAAAAGCCGATAAAATTATAAAATTAAGAGAAGAAAACAAAGAAGAAATAAAAAGAAGAGCTATGGAATATGTAGAAAAGTATAGAAATGAAATGAATAATGAGTTGTATGAGGAAACAAAAAAACAAGTAGAAAAAGCAGATTTAACTGCAAAACCAAAAAAAAGGCCATTAAGACAAGTGCCAACTTCAGCGGAACAATCTGGACAGATAACAGAAACAGCAGGAATACAAACAAAAACATCATCAAAAACAGCAAGAACGCAAACAAAAACAGCAGTGGGGCAAACAAGAAGAGTAAGACCAATATAATAGTTTATAATTTAGACGAAAGATATTTATGAGAGGAGAAAATCTATGAGATTAGGATTGTTAAAACAAAAAACAAAAAATATGGATACTGTGAAAAAAACAGAAGATGAGAAAAGTGTTTTAAAGAAAAATCAAAAAAATCTTAAAGACATTATTTCACCTGCAGGTGTAGATGCAACACATACGAACCATTTAGAAATAGTATCAAGCACAACCAAATATGCTCGTAGCATGATAATTTCTACAATGCCAAGAATGTGTACATTTCCAGAGTTTTTAAGAAGTATGTATACATTTGGAGATGCAAATATTTCTGTATTTATAAAACCAATAACAGAAAATGCATCACAAACAGATTTAAATAGAAGAATAAATGAAATTGAATCTGAAAGAATTGTTGCTGCAGAAAGAGGAAATATAAATAGAGAAAGAATTTTGGCTCAAAAAAGGTTAGAGGCAGAAGAATTAAGAGATTCTATTGCAGGTGGATTTAACAAATTGTTTGAATCATCTGTAATATGTACATTATTTGCATATAATCTAGAAGATTTAGATAAACAAACAGAATTATTATCAACAGAAATGTCTAAAACTTTAATTGGAATAAAGCCTGCATGGGCAATGCAAGAAGAAGCATTTAATTCAAATATGCCTTATGTAGATAATAAAATAAATAAAGCACATACATTTGACCGTGCTTCTATGGCGACAGTATTTCCATTTTTTAATTCAGACATAGGGCATGAAAATGGAATACCTTTAGGGTTTAATAGACAAACTGGGTTACCAATTTTATATGACAATTTTAACAAAGCACTAAACAACTACAACATGGTTATATTTGGTAAATCGGGTGCTGGTAAATCTGTTGCAATTAAAACATTAACAGCCCGTTCATCAGTTCTTATGGGAATAGAAAGTTTAGCACTAGATGCTGAAGGCGAATATGGAGTAGTTGCAGAAGCTTTAGGTGGAGTAAATGTTGTTATAAGCCCTAATTCAAATACAATAATTAATTTATTTGATATTGAACCAGAACTTGTAAGAGATGAAATTACAGGAAAAGAAAGAGCAGTATTAAATGTAGAAAACAAAATAGAGGATGTTACACAAGCATTAGTAACAATGGCAAGAGGAAGTACAAGAAGCCAAGAAGTAAATGAGCTTACAAAACAAATAATTGCAGAATCTGTTGCAGAAGAATACGAAGCATACCAAATTACAAGTGATGTAAATAGTTTATATGTAAAGAAAAATGAAAGAGTAATGCAAGATAGCTATCTAGGAAGACAAAGAAGGGAAATGCCAACAATAGGTTCTTGGTATAGACGATTACTAAAAAAAGCAAAAGCGAACGAAAACCCAGATTATAGATTTCATTACAGTTATTTAGTAAAAGTTATGAAACAATATGTAAGGGAACTTGGCGGACAAATGGCATATTTCGATGGTCAATCTACATTTGAATTATTAGAAGAAATACCATTTATAAATCTAGATATTTCACAACTAGAAGAAAGATTTGCAAGACCACTTGCACAGCAAATACTACTTTCTTGGGTTTGGGAAAAATATGTTAAGAAAAACAGCGAGGATAAAGAAAAAGCTTCAAGAAAAAGGGTTTTAGTTGATGAGGCATGGATGTTATTACCATACCCAGAAGCTGTAGATTTCTTAAATACTATGGCAAGACGTGCTAGAAAAAGAAATGTTTCTTTAGCAGTAATTTCACAAAAATTCCAAGATTTTTACGAAAGACAAGAAGTACAAGTAGTTTTAACATCATCAGATACAAAATTATTCTTAGCTCAGGATAAATCTGAAATTGGTTATATTAAAGAAGTGTTCAAGTTAAGTGAAGGCGAAGCTAATTTCTTAACAACATGTACTAGAGGTGAAGGATTATTAAAAGTTGGAGAAGACACTGCAATTATTTCAATAAATCCTACAAAGAAAGAGTTTGAATTTATAGAAACTAACTTAAACGAATTAGCAAAAAGAAAGCAGGAGTAATTAAATGAAAAAAACCATATCTGTAATTTTAAGTGTTATATTGTTATTTAATTTAATATCTGTAAAATCGTATGCTGCTGATGATACAATAGATTTTAAGCCACAAGAAGATGGATATGTTAATATGAAAAATGATAAAGAAAATGATATATTAGCAAATATACGAGGTACTACTTATTCTGGAAGTTTAACTTTCAAAGTTGTGGTAAGAGTATTAACTGTAATTCCACAAGCTGCTAATCAAATAATGGAAACATTTGTTGAGGCAACTAGTGATGAGAAAATGACTAAATTTACAATATATAATACAGTAATGGGAAAATATGAGTTGTTTAATATAGACTATGTAAATATTCCTACAAAAGAAGAAAGCAAAGATGGTTTAATGAACATTATAAAATATAATGTAATTACTAATTATAATATAATGAGAAATTTAAGCATAGCAATAAGTTTATTTATTTTAATATATGTTGGAATAAGAATGGCTATTTCAACAACAGCTTCAGATAAGGCAAAATATAGCAAAATGTTATATAACTGGGTTGCATCTTTAGTATTAGTGTTTTTTATGCATTTTATAGTTATTATAATTTCTGTAGTACTAAATAAGGGGTTACAAATAGTTAATAATATAGCAGGGGCTTGGGGAATAAAACAATTTGAAACGCAAATATATAGTGCAGCAATAAAGAATTTAACAGAGGTAAAAGGTTTTAATGTTGCAAGTTCACTTTTAATAATTTGTGTATTAACATATTATCAAGTTAAATTTTTTCTATATTATTTGCATAGAACAATTGAAATTAATTTTTTAATATTGGTATCTCCACTTGTTACAATTACATATTCAATAGATAAAATAGGGGATAATAAAGCCCAGGCTTTTCAAGCTTTTCTAACTGAGTTAATTACGAAATCTGCCATACAAATAATACATGCTATTGTATATATTGTATTTATAGCATCAGCTGGTGTAATAGCAACTAAACATCCAATACTTGCATTACTTTTCTTCTCAGCATTGTCTAGAGCAGAAAAAATAACAAGGAAAATTTTTGCAGTTAATGATGAAGGTTTTCAAAAAATTAAGGTGCCTTTTGTACATAAATAATATAAAAAACAATTTAACTTTTCCATTAATTTATAAGATTAAAAATATTAATGGGAAAGTTAAGTTGAGGGTGTGTTTAGTATTTAAAATAATATGTGAAAATAGGGAGATGATAATTAAAAATGATAATACAAAAAATTAAAAAGAACAAAAAAGTAATTATAATTTGTGTAATATTTATATTATTATTTTTAATTACCATATTACTAATAAAAATTAACAAAATAAAAAATCAGAAACAATTTTTACAACAAGAGCAAGAAAGGGTAAAGCAATATACAGCACTTACAGATTTTAAAACTATTCAAGAAGTTGCACTATATTTGCAATGTACGCTAAAAAAACAAGAACAATCAAAACATGAAAATATTAAATTTGATATTTACATGGAGTTACCAGTGAATTTACAAGAAAATGGAACATCAAATAAAGGGTTTTATGAAAAATTAATTCAATATTGTGCATATGTTTTAAATTACAAAAACTTTGCAATTATTGATGAAAAAAATGATGTTAATATATTAGTATATTGTAATGAAGAAACCAGCCAAGTAGCAAGTTATTATATAAATGGTATACAAAATTACTTTGATTATGTAGAAAACAAAAACAACATAAATAATTTTGAAACTACAGAATCTATAAAAGTAGATGTTACTTCAGAAGAACTAAAAAACATAATAAATAATAATTGGAAGACAGATAATTTGGTATTTGGTACTATAGAAACTACATATAAAAATTATGATATATACTTTGATGAAGGAATACAAATAAGAAAGGTAAATGGAAAAGTTTTTAATATTGTTTTTACAAATAATTATAAAAACAATGTAATAGATACAATAAATACAAAATCATCAAATGAAGAAATTGAAAAAATATTAGGAAAACCCCAATTTAAAACTGGTAAATTAGTAGGTTACAAATGTGAAAATATGTATGTATTTTTCTTTAATAATCAAATATCAATTTATAGAACAGATAAGTATAACACTGAAAAAATTGCTGAAATAATACAAAAATATATATCTGGTGAAGATATGAAAACTTTTATAGATTCTATAAAAAATGAATGGAAAGATTATGATGAATATGAATATACAACAGAACATGTAATATTAAAATATACATTAAAAGGAATGTGCATTAAATATGATAGTACAACAAAAAAAGGTGTTACATTTTATAATAATTACACAGGACTTGCTTACGGAAATACAACGTTTGAAGAATTTATAAACAATGAGGCTGAACTACCAAATAATATATATATTGAAAATAAAAATTTAGTTTTTCAAGAAGAAATTAATAGAATTAATAGATTAGATGATACAACAACAAACAATAATTACAAAACTAGTGTAACATTGAATACAAGTAAAGAATTTAAAATATATGCTAAAAAAACTAAAGGTAGTAATACATATAAAATAAGTTTTATTTCAATAGGAAATAAATATCCAAGTACAGAGTTAAAAGAAAAAATAAATAATGGAATATGGCTTGATGATTATAATTTTATATACTCAGAAGAAAAAAGGGGTATATATATGTATAATGCAAAAGACCGTACATATAAAACATTACTTACAGGAAATGAAAAATATAATATAAAAAAAATAGAAGATAACACATTATATTATGATGAAGCATTTGTTACATTGAGTTTATAAAATAAAAAATGTAAATAAAACATCTGTTACAATAAATTTATAGAATAAGAAATGTAAATAAAAATAAAGGAAGGAGGTAGTTGCAGATGAAAGTATTATTAAAAAAAGTTATATTAACAATAATAGTAATTTGCATACTAGTTCCTTCTTTATTATATGGTTTTGTTTTAGCAGCAGATGTTCCATTAACACAGGAAAGGGCAGGAAATTATGTTGCGAATTTTGCAATAAATTTCTTTGAAAATTGGAGTAGTATAAGAGTTGAAGAAGGTGAATATAGTAGTAAAATTTCATTTAAGGGGGAATTTGGTTGGCCACTTAAAGATACAGATGTAACTATAACTTCAAATTTTGAAGATACAGAAGCAATAAGAAATGGAACAGCACACAATGGTATGGATATAGCACCATATGGAGATATTAACAGAACCATTGAAGTTTTTGCAGTTTCAAATGGAACAATTGTAGATGCTGCATGTGACATACCAGATGGAAATGATGGACACGGAGGAATGGGAAATTATGTAGTTATTCAAAATGGTGATTTAAGAATTAGATACCTACATTTAAAAAAGGTTTCAGATGCAATATTATCTGCTATAGGTTCAGAAATATCAGCAGGTACTTGTATAGGTGAAATGGGAAATACAGGTAATAGTACAGGAAAGCATTTACACATTGACTTTTCGGTGGAAAACGAAGATTTAGCCAAAAGTTTTGATACTACATATTTCTTTCATAATAGTGTTTATTTTGTAAATCCAGCTAAATTTATTTCACCAGATAATGTTAAATTATCTACAAGTCCATCAACAATAACTCGTGGTTCAATAGAAACACAATATGATGAACAAGCAACAGTAGATGATATTGATGAACAGCAAACACCATATACATTTAGTAACAAATCTTGGATTGCATTTGTATATAAATGGGCATTACAAATGGATTCAGATGTAATGATAAATACTGATGTAAATACTTCATATTTTGATAGTGAAGAAAAAATATTTGGCAGTATCATGGTGAAAAATGAAGATGTAATAAATATTTCAGAATTAATAACTAAAGGAAAACTTTTACCAGGTGATGTATTATATATAACTAATGGTGAAGGAAATGGTGAATATGTATTATATGTTGGTGGAACAAAAATAATATATGCAACACCAATGTTTATAAAAAATAATGAAGAAAGTGAAGAAAATACAGATGGATCTGGAGCTTTAAAATATGAATATTTACAATATTATCTAGATAGAATAAAGTCAAATTTAAAAGAAAAACATAAAGATGACAAAAATTATATTTTACCTAAGTATGGTGTTACAAAGGTATATAGAATAAATAGTGAAACTGCAAATTCAAAAACAGAGGTAAATACTAATTTATTCTTCAATGGAAAAGGATACTATTCATATACAGAATATAATGGTGCACCAAAATTGAAAGAAATAGATTACCTTGGAACAAGCAATGTTGGAATACTAAGATGGATTTTTAGTACAATAAAACAAATATTGAATTTTATAATAAACCTAATAACATACATAGTAAGAATGCAAATACTTGGATGGACTAATATAATTGAAAGTATACTTAACAATACTATATTAGGAATAAGTGGTCATAATGAAAACGGTGGTGTAGATGCTTTCTTTGGAACAAATGGTACTTCAATATCTGGTGATAGATTAACAGTTGAAAGTATATTCTTTAACCAAGTTCCAATTTTTGATGCCAATTTCTTTAATTTTGAAACAGCAGGAGGTCGTTCATTAAAAATAGAAGCAGCAGGTCCTAAAAATAAAGATGGCGAAAAAATAGAAGCAATTGACACAGATAATATTGTATATAAATTAAAACAAAATTTAGCTACATGGTACGTAATAATAAGAAATTTATCAATAGCAATTTTATTATTTATACTTATATATTTAGGAATAAAATTAGCCATAACATCATCAACACAGAAAAAGGCAGAATGTAAAAAACTTTTAGTTTCATGGGCTACAGCCATGTGCATAGTGTTTTTCATACATTTTTTCATGTATTTGGTGTTTGAAATAAATGATATATTAGTTGGTATATGTATGGATATTGGAAGTAATGCTACAAATGCACAACTTGAAGAATTAATAGACCAAACAGGTAATCAAAATGAAATGAATTTATATGATGCAGTTAGAACAAAGGCATATGTTTTTAATTGGAGAGAAGGTGTTCCTGCAACAATTATATATATTTTCTTAATATACCTATTAATAAGATTTTCAATTATATATTTAAAAAGGTATTTAACAATTTACATATTAGCATTATCAGGTTCTTTTATGGGAGTTAAGTTTGCATTAGAAAAAATTGCAGGAAAGAAAACAACATCATTAAATAAATGGTTAAAAGATTTTGCTTTTAATGTATTATTACAAACAGTGCATGCATTTTTATATGTAATATTTTTAATTATTGCGTTATCAGTTTCACAAAAGAGTTTAGTAGGTGCAGGTTTAGCACTAATAATATTGAATTTCATGTTAAAAGCTGATAAAATAATAATTAAGATATTTGCACTAGATAAAGCTGGTTCATTAGCAGATGTTAATAATCCTGAAAAATGGACAGATTTAATACATGAATATATGCCTATTATTACTATTAGCAAAAATGCATTTAATTTCGCTGGAAAGTTTTTTATTGGTGATAGAGGAATTTTTTCTGAAATTAGATATATGACTACTGGGAAAAATAATATAAGAGATGCTAAAAAAGAATTAGAAAAACGCAAATATGAAAGAATTGGAAATAGATGGAGAAGTATTGAAGAAAAAATGCAAAAGTTTAGTAAAACAAGGCTTGGAAAAAGAATATCAAAAGCTCCAATTAAGAATTTATCAACATATGCTAAATATAAAAGATTACTTGGTAATAACTTAAGTGCTGATACAAATAAAAGATTATTAGCTCTTATAAAAGAAAATAAAAAATCAAGAAGAGCTAAATTCACAAGAAAAATATCAACAATAAAAGATTTCTCAGCTGGGTTTGCAGGGAATTTAGCTGCTATTGGTGTAGGAATTGCTGATCCAATTGCAGGGTTTACAATATATACAAAAACAAAACAAAATATAAATAAATATAGAGAAACAAATAGAATTAAATTAAAAAGTTCTAAATATACGGCTTCAACTGCAAAAGCAAAAGGTAATATGAATAAAGCAAAACAAAATTATAACAATGCATTAGATGAATATGCAAACAATGAATATATATATCAACAACAAAGAGAAAAACTAAGTGATGAGTATCTAATGGCAACAACGTCTGCTGAAAAAGGTGCTATAAGAGCTCAAATAGATTCACTTGATGAAAACAGAAAAATTAAGAAGTCTCAAGAATTGCATAAGGTTCAAACTACATATGAAGATTACACAGAATCAAAAGTTCTTTATGGTAACGCAAAACATGAAAAAGGCTTATCAAATAAAGCATTAAATACAGTTGGAAAAGCAACAGGTATTTCTGTTGTAGGTGATTTTGCACAAAACTATGTTAAAGGAACTTATGATGATTCTGAAAAGGTTTCAAAACAAAAATCAAAATTGGATGATTTGGCTAAAGTTGCTAAATTTGAACAAGAACTTAGAGAGTTAAATAAACAATTAAAAGTTGAAAGAAAGAAATATGCAGATGTAAATGAAAGAGTAAATGGAATTTCACAAGAAGAATCAAATAAAAAATTAGATAAACAATTATCAGACACAATTAAAGAAGCTAAGAAAATGAATGTACGTGTATCTTATATTAAAGAAGCTGTTAGTTCTTATCTATTTGAAAATTCAATTGATAGAATTACAGGCGAAAATGTAGATGATGTACTAAATAAATTACAAAAAATGTTATCAGAGTCTGGAAAGAAAATTAAGTTTACAAATGATGTTAAACAAAAAGTTAAAAAAGAATTAGAAGAAAAAATGCTGAAAGATTCTAAAGGTTTAGGCCTTGACGTAAAAGATGCAACAACTACTATAAGATCTACATTAGGAAAAAATGGAGTTCTTAAACCTAGTAAATCTCAAACAGTTCATGATATTAATAATACTAGTCAAGAACTTAAAAATATTGAAGATAATATTGGAAGTATACATGAAAAAATATTGCAAAAGATTAAAGATATTAATACTTATGATGAAGTTGGAAAAGTTAAATATAAAGAATCATTGGTAAGTATAAATAAAATTATAAAAGATGCAAAAAAACAAGGAAAGTAGGTGTGAAATGAAAACAAAAAAACAATTTATAAGAATAGGTTTAATATCATTAATTTTAATAATAGTAACGGGTATGCTGAATATTAGTTATGGAGCAGGGCTTGTGGATACCTTAAAAAAAATAGGAACTTTTGGTGTAGAAACTATTGTTGGAGTGTTAACTTTAGGTTTACAACAGTTTGTATTAATAATATTCGCAGCTCTTCAAGGAATAACTACTGCAATAACAGGGCTTTCTGGAGATGGCTTTGCAGGAACAATAGGAGCAGTTGTATTTAATAAATGTGGAATGACATCAGCCAACTTTTTCCCGGAAGTGTGGATAGGTGAAGATATAGAATTTGGAATAGCATCACTTAATATCATCAAAAATATTAGAACTTATTATAATATAATGAGAAATCTTTCTATTGCTATATCATTAGGTGTTTTATTATACATAGGTATACGTATGGCTATATCAACTGTTGCTTCTGAAGAAGCTAAATATAAGAAAATGCTTAAAGATTGGGCCATAAGTTTAGTATTAGTTTTTGTATTACATTATATTATGATACTAACATTTTTCGTGAATAATGCATTAGTTAATGCACTTTCAAAAATAGATATTCCAGATACAGTTGATATGGTTAAGTTAGCTGCAACTGCAGCAATTCCTGGTTATGGATGGGCAGATTTAATTGTATATGGTGCTTTAGTTGTTGGTACAACAGCATTTGTAATAATGTATGTAAAACGTACAATAGTATTAGGATTTTTAATAGTAATAGCACCTTTAATTACAATTACATATTCAATAGATAAAATAGGTGATGGTAAATCTCAAGCTTTAAATACATGGTTAAAAGAGTTTATATTTACTGTAATAATACAGCCATTTCATTGTATAATTTACATTGTTTTTTATACATCAGCAATGGGGGCCTTAAAAGGTGGTTTGGCTGAACTAGATATGGGAAATGTAATTTTTGCAATAGCAAGTATATTCTTTATGTTAAAGGCTGAAGGAATAGTAAAGAAAATATTTGGAATTCAACCAAGTAGTATTGGTGATGCAATTGGTACAGGTGCTATGGTGTTATCAATGGCCACTTCAATGTTTAAAGGAAATAAAGGGAAAAAAGTATCACATGAAAATGGCAAAATGCCTACTATGTCAAATAATATAAAAACTGATTCAGTTGCAAATGCACAACAGAGTGGACAACCAGTAGCACAGCAAGCAAGTCAACAAGGAACACAACAAGCAAATCAACAGGCAAATCAACAAGCAAATCAACAAGCAAATCAACAAGCAAATCAACAGGCAAATCAACAAGGAAGTCAACAAGGAAATCAACAAGGAAATCAACAACAAGCACAACAGCCTCCAGTACCAATAAACAATGCAATAGAGAATTCAAGGTCAATAGGAAAATTTGGTAAAAGGCTTAATGATTATGTTGGTAGACATGGTGGAAAAGATGCAATTCTAGGTAGAACTATATCTCGTGCGGCTACAGCTGCAGGATTTATAGCAGGTGCAACAGTAGGGGATTTCAAAACTGCGGCTTCTGTTGGAACTGCAACTGGTGGTATTGCGCAAACTCAGTATGATAACTATGAATATAAAAAATATGAAAAGAAATTAGAAAATAACCAACAAGTTTTTGCTGGAGCATATAAAGATTTTGCTGAAGCATATAAAGAAACACATACAGGAGCAGATGAACAGGAAATTAGAAATGCAGCAAGACATATATATGATGGTGGAGGAACAGATTTAACAGAAGAATATGAAAGAGATTTTTATGCACAAATGGAACAATTATCTGATTCAGCAGAGGTAATGGGTTATAAAGACGGCTTTGATTATGTAAATTACTCAATGCAATTATATGATAATGAAGCATTAGATCCTACAAATGATTATGTAAGAAAAGATTATGAAATTTCATATGATAGTTTAGCAAAAAATAATTCTAGGGTTAGTGAATATAATGTTAGAGATGCTAAAACATTCTATGGAAATGATTATAATACTGTTGATTCAAAAATAAGTGAAATACAGTCGGATTCAAATTTTGCTGGTGATAAAGATAAAGCAATTTCAGCATATAAAGAATTAAAAGAAACTATGGAAAAAAATTATGGAACTGAAAAACAAAAAAGAGCAATACAAAGAAGAATGGATGAATTAAATAGAGCTACATTTTAAAAATTTTAAGAATAAAAGTAGAAAGGCAGGTGATATAAATGGATGATGATAACGATATTATAGAAGATACAACCCAAGATGAATTAAACAAGCAGCGAGAAGAAGGAAGAATTAAAAAAAAGGCAAAACAAGAGGCTAAAAAACATGCAAAAGATGTAGGAAAAAAAGTTGGTAAAAAAGCAAAAATGGCATTGTTTAAACCAGTAGGAATAACAGCTTTTACAACAGCATTTTCTATATTTATAATAATTTTTATGATAGTTGGAATTATTTCATTTATTATCACTATGCCAGGAATTGTTCAAGAAAAAATATCAAGTATGATTACAACCATTGGTAAAGAGATTTCAGACTGGTGGAATGGTCAAAATTCTATATTAAATGACCCTGATTCAGAAGATATGAAAAAAGCAAGAATAGCATTGCTACAGTATTTAGATGATATGGGATTTGATCCAGTAGGATTAGGGTTTGTTGCTTCAGTAACAAGAGATGAAGAAGGAAAAATTAATGGATTTGATAATAGTTATTTTACAGGTGAATATTTGGAAAAACTAACAGGAAAAAGTGAACTAGGTGATTTATTATATAAATATATAGTAAGTAATGAAAGAACATATTTACCAAATGATAATGGAGCAAAATTTTGGGCAAATTCAAAATATAAGGGAATGTTATCTTTTGATCAAACAGCTGATGAAGCATTTATGAATTTAAAAATAGACAGAAACACAAAAACAATGACAGTAGAAGCAACCAATATTGTAAATGGAAATCTAGTTACTCAAGAATTTTCATATAATTTAGATGAATGGGTAGGAAGATATGGAAAACCAACAGAATTATTACTTGCACTACACTTAGCTACAATGTCACCAGATTTAACAGAAGAATTAATTGATAATGAAAATTTGCAAACAAAAGTAAAAATAACAATGGATAATGACGAGTATAATATAGATTACAAATTTAAATTAGTTGATGAAGATGGTAATAGAACTGATGTGCCTATAACATACGGTGATATGAATAGTACTGATTTATATGAGAAAATTAAGTCAAATATAAAAATAACAACAGATGAAAATGGTGAGCTAAAATGGGAATATGCTGAAAGTGAAAATGGAACAACAATTACTAAAAATGATGTTACAATTTCCAGTTTGTATTATTTAATAAATTATTTAAGAACAGGTACTTTATATAATAAAGAAGATGCACAATCAGATGTTGATAATGAAAAAAATGCATATATGGATGCATACATGAAAGAAGCAATAAATGCATTTTTAGGTGATAGTAAATATGCAATAAAATTAGATATTTCTGCACCAAATCAATTAAGAGATTGCAAATATACAGGACCATATGTATGTAAAATAAAAAGTGATAATTTAGCAGATACAAAAACAGGTATATTACCAGCACTAGGTGAAGGTAACAATAATACATGGAAATATTATGATGATAGAATTTTCACTATAGATAACGGAAAAGATTCATCTAAACCAATAAATGCTGAAAATGGAACAATAATATATAAAATTTATGGTTTAGATTACTATATAAATAATAGTAATAATATAAAAAATAGTGAAGGAATACAAAAGTTAATAACAACAATGTTAATACAAATTGATAATTATTATTACTATAATTCAGAAGTATTGCAACCACGTGAGTATACTACTTTAAAATTAGATGATATATATGCAGGTGGAACATATGAAATTACAAATATTCCGTTTACCGCATATGCTGATAGTACAGGAAATTTATCTGCAATACATGTATATTATGCACAACAATGGAATGATTTTTGTAAAGATATAAATAACAGATCAGCTCAAGAGATAAAGCAAAAATTGCAAGAAATTAAAGATGGAATTGAAAAAGATGCTAAAATAACTACAGAAAAAGATAAATATATACAACAATTAGTAGATAGTATATTACAACAAAAAGTTGGAATTGAAGGAGAAAAAATAATAAATTTAGATGATATTGAAATTATGTATGAAGCTATTCATGGTGTTGATAAAGTAAAATTTAGTTATCCTAGAATAGAATATGTTGTAAATCATTGGTTTAAAGATATTGATTTTAGAGATACATATAAAACAACAACAGATAATCTTGAATTAGAACAAAACTCTGAAAATAAAAATTTAGAAATAACAGCAGTGTTATCAAACGGAACTAGAAAAAAACAAACAAAACAACCATATGTAATAAAAGGAAAAGTGGTAACTCTTGGTGGTGAAGATGCTACAGAAGAATATAAACAATACAAGGAAGAAGATGAAAGTACTAGTGAAATTAAAGAGTTTTATGAAAATCAAGGTAAAGGTTATGAGGCAGCTAAAAAAATATTCACACAAGGTAATTATTATGTATATGATGGTTCAGCAGAAACATCAAAAGGTATATATTTAAATAAGTTATTAGAGCAAGTTGAACCAGGAAATATTTTAAGAATTAGTGTTGTATCTGGAAGAATTAGTACATTAAAAGTATTAAATAAACAGTACAGTGATAGTATAGGGTACAATACTTGGAAAGATGATGATGGTTATGAACCATTTACACAACAAGGATGGAATTCATCATTAAAAGAGATTTATACTAGTGATTATTGTGAGATAAGATTTAAAGAAGAAACAAAAAAACAATCAACAAGTGAAACTGTTCAATGGTATTATATAAAAATAAATAAAAGTTTTAAATATAAATCACCTGCAGATGTTAATTATGCAGAATCAAAAGAATCATCTGACAGAATAAATGAAATTCTTTCTTCAATGGGTGTAGTAAATTTAAGACAACCTGTAAGTTTTGATCATGTAATAACTAAAACAATAAATGAAGATGGCGAGGAAGAAGAAACCAAACAAGTAAGTGACGTAACTGCAATGACAGCTTTTTCAGTGTTAGAAGGAATGCATACAGAGTCTGCAGAAAAAATTTATAGAGAATTAAAAGAATTTTTAATAGAATTAGGGTATTATTCAAAAGCTGAATTTGAACAATTAGCTACAAATACATTAACATGGTTTATACCAGATTATATACCAGAAGATACAAAAAACTGGCAACAAGTTAGAGAAGATGAACATGTATATGATTATGGAGCACTAATATACCCTAAAAAAGTTAATGAAGAAACAGGTGAGATAGAGCAAAACGGAGTTGAACCAGATTTAGAGGTAATTGCACCAGGAAATTGTAGAATTACAGAGTATTCACAAAATAGTATAACATTAGAATTTGACGGAATATCTGAACCAGAAATTGGTATGCTTAATGGTTATACAATGATTATTAATGGAATAGATGTAGTTTCTGAAATAACTTTCCCAAATGGTGAAACAGCAAATATAGAACAATTAAAAAATGAGAAAACTGTTATAAAAGAAAAGAGTGTTATAGGATATACATCAAATAAAGTAATACAAGTTATATTAAAAAATGCTGCAGGGGCTTATTTAAGCAATGTACAAGATTATATGGGACCTAAATTAAAACCTGTATCTATTAATGATAATGCTACAGAATTAGCAATGAAAATTTTGGCACCTTTTGAAGGTGAAAGTGATGCAAATCCAAATGATGGAGATTATTACACAGTAGAGCATCCATCAAATGATTTAGATACTATAGGAAGAGGATTAACTGGTCACACAGCACAAGTATGGAAAGATTTAGGATATGGTCAATATATAATACCAAATACAAGATTTGTACAAGGAAAAGACAATCCTCCAGAAACAATTAAAGATGTTCCTATCCCAAAAAGTATTTGTGAAGAAGTAAAAGCAGAAGTAGTTAGAAGGAAAATGGAAGAGGATTTAGAACCGAAATTGCAACAATATGGTGTCAGCTGGACAGATAATCAAAAGGCAGCTTGGGTAAGTTTACGCTATAATGGATTTGGAAATAGTCCAATAAATATAATTGAAGCATATGCACAAGGTAATATGGCTGAAGTTAAAAGAATTTGGCTAGATTGTTATAACAGAGATGAATATGAGCAAGGACATAAAAAGAGAAGAGCAACAGAATGGGAGCTATTTATTTCAGGTAAATGGGAAGATTCAGAAGGCTGGATGCTAGATTGTAAACAAAAATACTATGGGTATAAATAAGAGAAGTTAAAATATAATAAACATTCATGATTTATACAAATGAAGAAATAGTGTAAACAAAGTGAAAGATAATGTAAGCAAGGAAGGAAGATAATTAGTTATGAGAATGAAAAAAAGATATGTTATTATTTTAATTATAATTTTTATTAATATAATACTTCTCTTATTACTAATTAATTACAAATATAAATCAAAAGAACAAAATAATGATTATTATAATAATAGTACAAATGTATATGAAATTAAAAGTTATCAATATCAAGGAAAGATTTACCCAGAAAATCACAATGAATTTGAGAAATTGTATAAAGGTAAAATAGATATGGATGATGCATATAGTTACATATATAAATTTGTAAATAATTTACATCTATTATATGAAAAAACTAATAAAATTAATAATGATGATGAAATAAAAGAGTTTTATAACACAAATAAAAATGATTTAAAACATAAATACAAAATATCAAATGAAACATATTTCAAGCAAATTATAGCAAATTTAAAAAACATATATGCAACTGAAAATTATGTAGATAATGTAAAATTAGATACAAATACATATAAAGAAACAGGAAAAATAGTTGAATGTAATTTAATAATTATTTTTAAGGATGGCCAAAAATTGAATATGAAATTGCTTGTTCCAAAAGTAAATGATGTATTATCAATTGAATTAATTCCAAATTAATAGTGACTATGATAAAATAGTAGAAAGGAAGAATATGGCAAAGCTACAAAAAAAATTAGGAAAAACTGATTTGATTTTAATTATAATAATCTTAATTTTAATAGTAATTAACTTAACTTTATATACTAAGAAAATATTACAACCAAAACAAGACGAGCAAAGAACATATCAATTAACTACAGTAGTAAGAGATAAGGAAGAAAATACAAAAAAAATAACAGTTCCAGAAACTGATGAAGAAATAATAAAAAAATTATCAACACTAGAAGAAAGAGATAGAATGGAATATTACTGTGGTGTATATTTTAAACATATAGAGAAAAAAGAATATGAACAGGCATATAATCTTTTATATACAGAATTTAAGAAAAATTATTTTCCAACAATAGAAGACTTTGAAGAATATGTGCAAAAAACATATCCATCAACATGGGCATTAGAATATAGTGATATAACAAGGCAAGGAACAATATATGTATTAAAATTAAAAATATTAGATTTATATGGGTCAAAAGAAAATGAAAAATCACAAAGAATTGTTGTACAAGAAAATAATTATAATGATTTTGTAATTTCTTTTCAAGTAATTTAAAATTAGAAATTGCAGTAGTTAAAACAGTAAATGTAAACTGTTTTAACAACTGCAATTATAATATTATATAAAGTTATAGGAGGCTACGGAAATGGGATATTGGGCAGATTTTAGAGTAAGAATAAGTAATTTTTGTAAACGTAATAAAAGAAAAATTTTTGTATTTTTAATTATTTGGTTTATAGTAATTATAATTAATTATATATTAAAAAATCAACCAGAAAAATTACCAGAACCTTCAACAACATATACTCCACACATTTCTGTAGTTGATAATGAAAAAGAAGTTCCAGAAAAATATCAGGGACCTATAGAAAATATAATAGATACATATTTTAACTATTGTAATAACAAAGAATATGATAAAGCTTATAATCTAATAACATATGAATGTAAGGAAAAATATTATCCAACATTAGAGCAGTTTACAGGATATATTAATGAAATTTTTCAGGGTAAAAAGAAAATATATAATATTCAGAATTATTCAATTGTTGATAATAAATATATTTATAATATTAGAATTTTAGATGATATTTTAGCAAATGGTACAACTGATGGGTATTATTATTATGAGGAAAAATTTGTACTTACACAAGAAAATGGAAAAATGAAGCTTTCTATTGCGGAATATGTGGGAGATGAAAAAACTAATATTACTATTGAAGATGATAATATGATAGTTGAGATTTTAAATAAATCAATTGATTATGAAACTGAAACTTATACCATAAAAATTACTAATAAAACTGATAAATATATTGTTATTTCAGATAATAAACAAAATAATGAAATTTTATTAGATTTAGGTAATCAAACTAGAGAGCCTATAAATATGCAATTGGCATATTTTTACGTAAATCCAAATTCCACCAAAACACAAGATGTGCAGTTTACTAAGTTTTATGACGAAAGTGCCAAAGATGTAAAATTAATTTTAGGATCTATACGTATTTTTAAAGATTATGACTGGAAGCAGGGAACCACACAAGAAAATTTGAATAATGCTATTAAGTTATATGGGTTGGAAATAGGGTTGGAAAACAAGTAAACAGCAGTTAAAAAATAAAAAATTTGACATTTTTACCAAAATGTGGTATTATGTAGACATACGGTAAGACCGTGACATACGAACATTGAAAAAATTATTAATTAAAAAGGAGTTGTTTTTTTATGAAAACTACAATGAGTATCGGCAAACGGGCAAAAAAACTTGTAACTGGTGTTACAGCAGTAGTGTTAGCAGCACTTGCTTTACCTACAACAGAATTAAATGCAAAGGCAATATCTGCATTCTGCTCAAAGGAGGATGGTAAATTTAAATATACAATGATTAAAGATGGTGAGGGAATAGAATTTATAGATGAAGAATCAACTGCCTATTTTACAGACCCGAAAGGTGAATTATGGCAGTTTGAAAAAATTTATATTTTACCAGAAGATTATGTTCCTGTAAGGCAAGATATGCATTATAATTCTTCATATGGCATTCGCATCGAGAAATATAAAGGAGATCCTGAAGACATACATTTTATATCCGAATACAAAGAAATGAGTAAAAGGATAACTGGAAACTTTACTTTTGAAGGTGAAGAATGTGAGTATAATTTAGTATCACCAGAATATTTATCATATGGTCTTATAGCACTTACATTAAAAATGGTTGTAAAAACAGAGCCAACTACCAAGGAAAACATAAGTTCATTTGATTGTAACATGGATGGAAAAATAGACATAAGGGATGTAATTATAATGTCTAAAAATTACTATTCGTGTCCAATTGCAAATGTAAGAAAATCAGGATTTGATATTATGTACACCGAAGCTGATACATTTTGGAAATTATTTGAACAGAGAAAGTCTTATGATACTTCATTTTTTATAAGATTTGGTGATGAACCAGAACAGGCAGAAGAACAAATGATTGAAGTTAACGAAGAAAATCAAGAATTTGTAATTGAAGCTGAAAACGAAGCTGAACTTGAATCTGATTCAATTAATTTTGAAAGTGACGAGATAACGCTTCTTGAAGCAGTTAAAAATTTAAAGGGTATGAAAATAAACTTGAAATTTTCATACTAAAAAGCTAAAAAGAGAGAATGTTCAAAAAAGCAGGCAATTTTTGTCTGCTTTTTTTTTACTGTATGACGGGCACGTCATAAATCTAGTGTGAAAGTCCCAAGAGGTGTATTTGCAATGCTGTCAACTTAAGAATATTTTATGTGTTCGCAACTAACATAATTTTTTAAGCTGATAGATATTATATAGTTCTTCTTTTTCGTTTCCGTCATCTGCAAACATTACCGCTATCAATATATTCTTTAGCCATCTAGTTAAAATATTTATATTTGACATTCTGACTTTTAACGTCTTTGGGGAGTTCAATTCCTTTTTTATTTTTTCATCTGTTATTTTTTTTAATCTATCTCCATCAACCTTTAAATTAATCCATTCATTTTCAGATTTCATTAAGGTCTTTTCTCTATCATACATTTTTGTTTGTAATCTAAATATATATTTTATTTTTAACTTTTCTAGATACCATATTAAATCTATTCCAGGATAACCTCCATCAAATATTATTATACAATTTTGTAAATCTAATATCTTACTAATATTTTCAATATTCTCCTTGGCTAACTCCTTTTTACCTTTACTACTATCTTTTATTAGTATATGTTGCTATTTTTATGTTTATTATACTTTTGGTATGACATATAATTAATACATGTGTAATAAGACGGTAAAAGGCTAGAACTATGTAAATTACAGGATAGTAAAATATTTGAAATAGCGGTTGTAATTTTGTAAAAAAAATGATATAGTATAACAAACTAAAATATAAGTTGGAGGTCAAAGGAATATATGGGTAGAGGAAAAAGATATAATGGAGAGCGAAAACTTAATTTAAAAAAAGTAATAGCTGTTATAATTGTAATAGTAATTTTAATACTATTTGTTTTAGGAATAAAACAAATTTTAAAGGCGGATAAACAAACAATATCAAGTAAAAATGTTGAATTAAATTATTTAGCATTATTTACAAACGGAAATTGGGGAGTTATTAATTCAAGTGGTGATACAGTAATTGAACCTGCATATAGTGAAATGATTGTAATTCCGAACAAAACAAAACCAGTGTTTATTTGCACATATGATGTAAATTATGTGGATAATACATTTAAAACAAAGGTAATTAATGATAAGAATCAAGAGTTATTTACTGAGTATCAAAACATTTCAGCTATGCAGAATTTTGATAAAAATAATAAGCTATGGTATGAAGAAAATGTTTTAAAAGTACAAAAAGATGGAAAATTTGGATTAATAAATTTAGATGGAAAACAAATTTTGCCATGTGAGTATGATAGTATAATAACATTAAAAGGAATAAAAAATAGTTTGATTATAAAAAAGGACAGTAAAATAGGATTGGTAAATACAGATGGTACAATAATTGTACCAGTTGAATATACAGATATTTCAGCAATTACAGAAGACTATAAAAATGGATATATAGTTAAAAATACTGAATCTAAATTTGGAGTTGTAAACTCTGATGGAAAAATAGCCTTAGAATGTAAATATGAAAATATTAAACACATAACAGAAAACAATATGTATATTGCTAAACTAGATGGAAATTGGAAAGTTATTTCAGAGGATGGAAATTCGTATTTAGATGGAAAAGTAGCAAATAGTATATCTATGAATAATGGAAATATTATAATAAAAGATAATGAAAAATATGGTATAATTAATATACAAACTGATTTAAAAATCCCTTCAGAATATGAATATTTAGCATATATGTTTGAAAATAAGTATATAGCTAAAAAAAACGGAAAGTATGGAATAATAAATACTAATAATGACATATTGGTTGATTTTAAATATTCAGACATAACATATAACAAATCAACAGATTATATAAAGGCAAAAAATGAAAATAATACATATGACTACATGACAAGAAATTTTGAAATTAAATTAACAGCAGGTGAAGAAACTATTTTAAACGGATTTATAAGTATAAAAAGTCAAGATGATATTAAATACTATAATTATAAGTTAGAAGAAAAAAGTAATAAAGATGTATATGCAACCAACACATTGTTTATAACAAAAACTAATGGAAAATATGGATTTATTAATAAGGAAGGAAAAGTGGTTGTTGAACCAATTTACGATGATGCTACAGAACAAAATGATTATGGATATGTTTCTGTTAAAAAAGATGGAAAATGGGGAACTATTGATCAATATGGAAAAGTAGTTGTGGAACCTATGTATGTGTTAACTAACAACAATGTTATAGAGTTTATTGGAAAATGGCATATATGTGCAGATATTAATGCTAACTATTATACAGATGCACAAGATTAGGATAGATGGAAAGGGAAAACCTAAATAGGCTTTACAAGGATAATATTAATGATAATAAAAACAGGAATAGATATAATTGAGGTTGAAAGAATTAAAACAAATATTGAAAAATATAAAAATAGGTTCTTAAATAAGGTATTTACTAAAAAGGAAATTGAGTATTGTGAAAGCAGAAAAATACAAAAATATGAATCTTATGCAGGAAGATTTGCAGCTAAAGAGGCAATATTTAAAGCAATTTCAGATATATTAGATAATAAATATAACATAGAGTGGAAAGACATAGAAGTAGTTAATAATGAATATGGTAAGCCATATGTGAATTTAAAATTAGAGAAATTTGCAAAGATGAAAGACATAAATAGAGTTGTAAATATTGATATAAGTATTTCACATATAAAAGATATAGCAGTGGCTAATGTGGTGATGTTACTTAAATAAAAATTCAAAAATAGCAGGTGCAAAGGCACCTGCTATTTTTGAATTTTTATTTATAGTCTATAATTGTGAAATGCAAGTATCCGTAAGAGGTGCGACATTTATCTGTAATATTCGATAAAATATTACAAAAAGGTAACAAAAATGTAAATAAAATTTAATATTCCGTAATGTTTCAGGTTCCGTAAAAGCTCTACAAAATAGCATTTTTTCTACTATTGAAAAAAAAATATTATTATTATAAATTTTATTTAAGAATAAAAATTAGGGGGAAATTTCTTATGAAAAAAGGAAATATTGGAAAAATAATAGTATCATGTTGCATTTTTGCAATTGTAGCAATATTGGCAATAGTTCCAATAGTAAATTACAGAGTGAAAATTAAAACAGAAGAAAATGAGTCAGAGTTGGTAGAACAGGAAAACTTAAAAGCAAATGTTTCTATTAATACAAGTTTTGGTGATGATTTTGTTAGCGGAGAAATAATCGTTGGTGGAAATAGTACATCTGGTGCTCATTGGTATCAGGATGGACAAAAAAATGGATATTGTTTAAATCATGGTGCTACTTTATATGGAACAGCACAATTTGGTCATACACTAAATGCGAGTGGAAGTGCTTATGAGGGTAACAATGCAAGACAAGATTGTAATGGGCAAATCCAATGGTTGCTAGACAATATGATGAGAGTTAATATAACAGGAACCGATGTTTCTGATGATGAAATAAAGTTATATAAAGAGAATTTGAAAAACATATTAGTGAAACAGAATCATAATGTAACAGCAAGTAATTTTGATTCATTATTTTCAAATGAATTAATATTTCAAATACAACAATATGTTTTATGGCAATTTACAAATAATGTGGAAAATGTTACTCCTAGATGGATAAATGGAGTAAATGATGCCAGAGTAGATTTATATAATGCATTACTTAACGAAGCTAATGCACATAGTAATTACAATTCAGATGGTAATGTAAATATACAAATAGAAAAAGGGCAAGACTTTAAAATGAAACAAAGTGGCTCTGATGTTATTATAGGACCTTTAACAATTAAAAACGATAAAAATAAATTGTATAAATTAAACTATAGTAATTTTACTTTTAATAGAGGTGGAACGGAAAATACAGCAGTTGCAGGAACTAGTGCATTTGTATATAAAGCAAATGGACAAGGTGAAATTACTTCAGAAGAAATTAAAAATAATACATATACAAATTATAATGGAAAAATATATGTAAAAGTAACAAAATTTAATATAACAGAACCAGGTATAAGTGTTACTTGTAATGGTAAGATTAGCGCAAAAACATATAAAACCAAAGCTACATATTGGACAAATGAAGACCTAGGCCTACAACCAGTAGTAACCTTATCTAGAGAAGAAGCTCCTGTTGAATTTGATGTTAATATAACAAATGCAAATAAAAAAGTAGATTTAGCATTAAAAAAGATGATTACAAATATAAAAAGAGCAGGT
>USQY01000017.1 GCA_900557045.1 uncultured Clostridium sp. | reverse complement strand
AATAATATTTTGTTGTCTTTCTTTAAATAGCATGCTGTACTTCCAAAAAAATTAGCTCTCATAATATACTCCTTTATTCGCCAGTATATGTGATTTTAACATTCACATATTAAACTTGCTACTCCTATTTTACAAAGAACTATATCATAAAAGCTTCTATTTTACTACTTTTTATCTAAATATTTATATCCAACTATTCAAAATTTTAAACTCTATAATAAATTTGCATTATTTTCTAAATACCAATTTGCGAATATTTTCATTGCATCTTTACTTTCATACTTTTTCCTCGTAGCTCGTTCCTCTTTAGTCATTTGTGCTAATGTCTTTTCATATCCACTAGGTATATAGATATACCATAAATCTGACCATTTTTCGTTTGTATCATTTCCTAATATTTCTTTTGCTAGTCTCCCTTTATGCTCTCCCATAAATTGATGTACTTCTTTTCCATCATAGTATGATAAACATTCTGTGAATTTGCAGTTTCTGTTTTCTTTTCCTTCCATTAATTTTAAGATTCCTTCTAGTCCTAATGTTTCTAATGAAAAGTTAACAAATGCTCGTGGAAATCCATTTAATTCTTCTATCCAGAAACCACAATCTAAAGAAATACATGGCTTTTTTACTAATTTATACGCCTCTTCTACTTTTGCTTTTGAAATAAATTTTATATCATCACTTCTTGGTTCGTCTAACTCATATTCGAATATTTTTACATTTACTCCTGCTAATTGTTTTTGTGCAGATGCTATTTTACCTTTGTTATGTGTTACAAATACTATTTCCTCCATATCTTTTTCTCCCTTTTTATAATATATTTTTTAATTCTTCTAACTTATGTATCTCATATGTTGGCTTATAAATACTAGCATTCTCATTCCTAATATTAAACCAACATGTATCCATTCCTACTTCGTTTCCACCTTTAATATCTTTTTCTAACTCATCACCTATATATAACATTTCTTTGGTATTATGGTTATTTATTTTATTAAACAAAGCTTCATAAAAATATGCATGTGGTTTCATACTTCCACATTCATCTGCTGCAAAGGTTTCATCTATATATTCATTTATTCCTAATCCCTTCAATTTTGATGGTATTGCTGTGCTTGGTCCATTACTTGCAATTATAAGCTTATACTTTTTGTCTTTTAAATATTTTATGATTTCCTTAGCTCCTTCTATTTCTTGTACTTTTCGTTTTAGTCCTTCTGTATATATTTCATTCATTTTTACCGCTTCTTCATAAGAAATTCCTTTAAAAATAGAACAACAATCATCCATATAGGGATAATATTTTTTAAAGCTAAAGTGGCTAAGATTGCTATTTGAGTAGATTTATCTGCTAATGGATCTATTAATTTTCCAAAGTTAGTTATTAAATTAAATTTCCTAGCAAGAAAACCATCTAAAACATCAGTTAATCCAGAAATTGTTAATAATATAAATGTTAAAAAATAATTATCATTAATTAAAGATGTTAGTATAAATGGAATTAATATAAAACGTGCTATTGTTAAAGTGTTTGGTACATGTTTAAGCATATAAATTCCTCCATTTTTATGATTTATACAAGTCTATTGTACATTAAAATGTAACTTAGTGTCAAATGTTATTGTTATTTTTTGTCCGTTTTTTAGTTCTGATTTTAAAATTAAATCAGATATTTCATCTTCAATATATCTTTGAATAGCTCTTCTTAAAGGACGTGCACCATATTTTAAATCTGTTCCTTGTTGTAAAATGAATTCTTTAGCTTCTGCGGAAACTTCCATTGTAATATCTTTATCTTGTAAAACTTTTGCAGTTTCTGAAAGCATTAAATTAACTATTTGAAGCAGTTGTTCTTTTGATAATTGTTCAAATACAACAATTTCATCAATTCTGTTTAAAAATTCAGGTCTAAATATTTCACGTAAACTATCTAAAATTTTGTTTCTTTTAGCTTCTGATGTGGCACCAAAACCTATTGAATTAGTATTTGATGTTGAACCAGCATTTGATGTCATAATTATTATAGTATTTTCAAAATTAACTGTATTACCTTGTGAATCTGTTAATCTACCTTCATCTAAAACTTGTAATAATATGTTAAAAACATCTGGATGAGCTTTTTCAATTTCATCTAATAAAATTATAGAGTATGGGTTACGTTTAACTTTTTCTGTAAGTTGACCAGCATCATCATATCCAACATAGCCTGGAGGTGAACCAATTAATTTTGAAGTTGAGTGTCCTTCCATATATTCAGACATATCTATTCTAATAATTGAGTTTTCATTTCCAAACATTTCATATGCAAGAGATTTAGCAAGTTCAGTTTTACCAACACCTGTAGGTCCTACAAATATAAATGATGGTGGACGTTTTGTTGTTTTAAGTCCTGCACGATTTCTTCTTATTGCTCTTGAAACAGCTTCTACAGCTTCATCTTGACCAATTACTCTGTTATGTAAATTAGTTTCTAAATTTAATAGTTTTTGTGTTTCAGCTTCTGTAATTTTTTTAACAGGAATTTTAGTCCAATGTTCTATTACATTTGCTATATCTTGAACAGATAAACTAACAGTTTTCATTGATTTATTAAGTTTATCAATTTGTTCATTTAATTGGCATTCTTTAGTTTTTAGTTCAGCTGCTTTTTGATAATCTTCAGTTGAATCTGCAGAAGCAGCCTCTTCTTTTTCTTCTTGGACTTTTTTTAATTCATTTTTTAAAACTTCCAATTGATATAATTGTTTATTATTTAAATTAATTCTTGAACAAGCCTCATCTAGAATATCAATAGCTTTATCTGGTAAAAATCTATCATGAATATATTTTTCAGACATTATAACAGTATTTTTTATAACGTCTTTTGAAATTTTTACTTTATGATAATCTTCGTAATATTTTTTTATACCATTTAATATTTCAATAGAATCTTCAACAGAAGGTTCCTCGATTTTTACAGGTTGAAATCTTCTTTCAAGAGCAGAATCTTTTTCAATATATTTTCTATATTCTTTTAGAGTGGTAGTACCAATTAATTGAATTTCACCATTTGATAATGATGGTTTCAAGATATTAGCAGCATTCATAGAATGCTCCGCATCACCTGCACCAATTATATTGTGAATTTCATCTATAACTAAAATGATATTACCCAAATTTTTGCATTCATCTATTATAGATTTCATTCTAGCTTCAAATTGACCTCTAAATTGTGTCCCAGCCACAACTGCAGTCATATCTAAAAGGTAAACTTCTTTATTTAAAAGTTTAGCAGGAACATTTCCATTTGCTATTTTTATTGCTAAACCTTGAGCAATAGCAGTTTTACCAACACCAGGTTCACCTATTAGACATGGATTGTTTTTTGAACGTCTATTTAAAATTTGTACAATCCTTTGAATTTCTCTATCACGGCCTATTACAGCATCTAATTGGTTATTTTTGGCTTTTATTGTTAAATTAGTTCCATATGTGTCTAAAGCCTTCTTCTTCTTATTTTGTTTTTTATCAATTTTTACTTTTTGAGTTTTATCTGAATTTTGAGAAGCTTGTGATTCAGAAGATGAGGTAGGGTTTTGGGTTGTTCCCAATATACCTGAAAAAATTGAACCTAATGTATTAGAGTCCATGTTTTCTAAATCTTCTGGATTTCCAGACATTAAATTATTTATTTCTTCATCACTCATATTTTCTGATAAATCATTAAACATGTTTTCAAATTGTCTTGTCATATCTTCTATGTCATTTTCGTTTAAATTAGCTTGCTTTGCTAATGCTTCTAAAGGGTTTATACCTAAACTTTTGGCACAATTATAGCAAAGCCCCTCTAATTTTTGGTTGCCTGATTCATCAAGTTTATTTAAAAAAACAACTGCTGTGTTTTTCTTACATTTTGTACATAACATTAATTAAAAACCACCTATTCTTTTTTATTTGTTTCTTATATATTTTATAATATATAATATTACTATATATTTTTGGGTTAGTCAAGTACACAATTGTGGTACAGAAAATTATCTGCCAAGTTAAAAACTAAATACAAATTTGTAAAGTAAAAGCAATATATACAGGTAAAAGTAAAAAATTTATTTTCGCAAATTTTAAGAAATCTATTGCGCGAATATAATAAATATGTTAATATAAATACTGTTGAACAGATAGGGGTATAGTGTCAATGGTAGCACATCGGTCTCCAAAACCGCCTGTGTGGGTTCGAATCCTACTACCCCTGCCAATATTGCTCCCAAGAGGAGTTAAAAGTAACTTTGGTATGGGAATATCAAAGTTATTTTTGGATTTATTGGATTTATAGGTTATCCAATTAATAAAACCTAAATATATGTATTAAAGAATGGAGAATTTATGCAGAAAATAATACAATTAATTAATTCTATAATAAAAAAATTTATGACAAAGGAAGTAATTCTTTACATTGTTTTTGGGGGACTAACAACTGTTGTAAATGTGGGTACATTTTATGTATTAACTACATTTTGTCATGTAAATGAAAATATTTCAAATGTAATAGCTATATTTTTAGCTGTTGTTTTTGCATATATTACAAATAGAAGATTAGTTTTTAATTCTAAAGCATCTAATTTCAAAGAAATTTTTATGGAAATGCTAAAATTTTTCTCAGCAAGACTATTTACAATGATTGTGGAATTCTTTGGATTTATGTTATTATTTAATGTTTTAAATATTCCAAATTTAATTAGTAAATTAACAATTACTGTTTTAGTTATTGTATTAAATTTCTTTTTAAGCAAATTTTTTGCGTTCAAAAAATAATTGATGCAGTTGAAATTTATAAATGAACCTAAATTCGTACTGGGTTCATTTATAATTTATATAATGCTGTAAAAGAGGAAAATAAGTTCTTTTGTAATCTATATATTGAAAGTAGTAATAATTTTATTTATATTTTGCTTAGTACTTACTATAAAAGGTTAATAGGTTTACCAGTATTAAAACCTAAATTTAAAAAGGAGAAAAGCTTTAATTTATTCAATTATGTTTAATGTCTCAAAAATTTCTAAAAATTATTTTCTTGTTATTTCATTATTTGTTATTTTTATTTGTATATTTTTTATACCATTTTTATCAAATGATTTAGTTAATCAAAATTTTAATAAAAATTATAATCAAAATTCAAATGAAAATTTAAATTTTTTTAATGGAAAAATATTATCTTATAATAATGTATATTGGCCATTACCAGGATATAATAGAATAAGTTCATATTTCGGTAATAGAAGTAGTCCAACTGCCGGTGCTACATCTTTTCATGGTGGAATTGATATTCCAGCACCTGCAGGAACTAATATAATTTCTGTTATATCAGGAATAGTTACGCGTACTGGATTTATGGGAAGTGGGGGGTATAGTGTTGTTGTACAAAATGAGGAATATACTGTAACATTCCATCATATTTCACCTAATTATATAGTTCATGTTGGAGAATATGTATACCAAGGTCAAGTTATTGCACAAGTAGGACCTAAAAATGTATATGGTTTTACAGGAAATCCGTATAAAGATGCAAATGGAAACCCAACTAATGGAGCTACTACTGGATCACATTTACATTTAAGTATAAAAAAGAAGAATGTAACAATTGATCCACTGACTCTTTTTTAGGTTTGTTGATTGTAACAATAAAATAAATAATAAAATTAAAAATAAGAATAATATAATTGTAATAGATAAAATTAAAAAATGGGAAGGATTATAAAAAATAAAGGAAAAATATAAATGAAATAAAAAGTATAAATAGAAAAATATATAGATAAAAAGGATTACTAAAGATAGTGAAAAATAAAGTGTGTAAGTTAGAAGGTACCAAAACTTATACACTTTACTTTTTTAGTAAAAAAATATAATAATAAAAATGTATGAATTATAAATGGGAAAAAAATACAAAGAGATCCAGAAAGTGTCGCACTAGTACAACAATATTAGAAAAATATCAGCCAGAAACAAAAGAAGATGTACAAGAAAAACGATGACTTACCTATTGAGTCATCGTTTTTCTAAAATTAAATTTTTCAAAAAAAAATTACAAATTTTACTTGACAAAGTCAATCTTTTTAAAAAATTGTTCACTAGAAATCCCACTAATTCTATTATTTCTTTTTAACAAATATAAACATTCTGGATCTTTTGAAATTAAATTTACACCTGAGGTACAAGACAAACTTGCTTTAAATCCTAATTCTTTTATAATTTTTGTGGAATCTTTACTAATTGCACCAAATGGATATGTAAATGTGTTGGGAATGTAGTTAGTATTGGTCTCAAATTCTTTTTGCAATTTCATTACATCTGAGGATAATAAGTTTTCGTAATCCTCTAAAGATTCATAATTTTTTTTCATACAACCTTTTCTACCATTTGCGTTTTTATGGAGGTTGTATGTATGATTTTGAAATTCAATAGTCCCTTCATCTATAAGTGATTTAATATCTTTCCAACGTATATAACTATAATTTAAATTAGCTTCATTAGAATTTGTGTATGTATCTGTATAATTACCAACTATAGAAATAACTGCTTTCATATTGTATTTTTGTAATAATGGAAGCGCATAACCAATGTTATTATAATAGCCATCATCAAAAGTAATTATTATAGGTTTTTCAGGAAGTGGAGAGTCTTCATAAACATAGTTTATTAAATCTGTCATTGTAATTGTGGTATAGCCATGATTTTGTATATATTTTAAGTCACTTTCAAATGTTTCGGGGTGTATTATATAGTTTCCACTTTGTGATTTTAGAATACTATGATACATAATTATAGGAACTTTAATACATGAGTTTTCTTCTGCTTTTACAAAATGATTTATAAAAACATAAGATAATATAAAAACTATTATACATGAAAGAGCTATTAATTTGTAGTTTAATTTAAATACTTTAAAATGTATCAATATAATCACTCCATTAATAAATATAAAATATTACAATAATTACTGCTCTAATAATGCAGAATCAATAATATCGTATTTTCTATAATATTCTTTTTCATCTTCAGCTTTGTATACCTCTGATTGATTTTTTCTTAGGAATTCTATGATATTGTAAACGTCAATCCAAATTTCATTATTACCTTCTTTTTGACTTTCATCAAATATTAGTTGTATACCAAAGTGAAGATGTGGAATATTGATATTATTTACATTTTCCTTAGTGCTGTATCCAGTCATGCCAAGGTATCCAATAACATCTCCTGCAGTTACTATATCTCCTTCAGATAAGTTTATTGCATATGGGTGATCCTTTCTTAGATGTGCATAATAATAATATCTTTTTTTATCAAAGCTTCTAATTCCTATTCTCCAGCCACCATATTGGTTCCAACCAATTGCTTCAACAGTACCAGATTCTACAGCAATTATAGGAGTTCCAATACTTCCCATTAAGTCATTTCCTAGATGAACTCTTTTATATCCATATGATCTAGAATTACCAAAGTCATCGTAATGGCTAAAGCAGTAATTTTTGGCAATAGGAAGGAAAACTTTTATGCATATTTTTTTTCGTATTTAGGTTGGGGTGATGTGTTTTCTGTGGTGTCTAAAGTATTGTTATTATCTGAGGTATTAGCTTTTGATACATTAGAGCTTGGAATTTCGATTTCATATTCTCCGATGTATTCGTGCAAAACGGCGTTGTATGCTTCGTAGTAATATGAATAGTATTTCATGTTTTTGGTTAGTTCAGATATTGTTGCACCAGATTGTAATTTTTCGGTTAAGGCTGTTAAGTCTTTGCTGTTGTAACTTTTGAAATCTCCACCATATTTGCAGGCTAAGTAGCTAAGTAGTTCAATCCAATTGTATTTAACTGTTGAGTTTGGGTTGTTGTGTGATTCGATGTCTAGTTTTGATGTTTGGTTTAGCGCTTCATAGGTTGGGGTAAAGTCTACCCATTTGATGTAGTCTTTTTGGGGTTGGTGGTTTTGCCATATGAATGGAAGGGAGTTGTTTGAAAATGCGTATATGGATATGGAAAATGTTGTTATGATTGTGGCGAGTGATATGAGAGAAAGGTAGATTTTTTTTAGTTTTATAGTTTTTATTATCAAGTTAATACACCTCTTTTTATTTATATTATGGGTGTTTTGAAATATGACATTTTTTTGGGGGTGAGTGCCGAGAGAAAAAATTTGTTACTTTTGAAAAAATAAATTCCTCCAAACGCGGTGGAGTGCGTAGCGTGTTTGAGGTGGTTGTTACGATAATGACTTGGGTTAGATGTTTTGGGGCTTAGGTCGGAGATTTGTTTTTTCAAAAGTAAAAATTTCTTTCTCCGAGGGAGGGGGTGGTGGAAGGAAAAATTTTTTTTGGGGGTGGGTGCCGAGAGAAAAAAATGTTTTTGTGAGGGAGGGGGATTGTGCGAGAAAAAAATGTTTTTAAGATTTGGAAAATTTTGGGATAGAGGGTGTTGATTGGAGATGGGGAAAGTGATATTATGGTGTTAAGTGGAATGAAGCAGCTGATGTTGTAAAAGCGTTAGTTTGATGAAAAAATGTGATAGTATAAAATTGTTGATTGAGATGGAAAAATTAATTTATGGAAGTGGCATTAGGAAAATGAAGTGAGTATTTGTACGGGAGGTTTTATGGAGTTAGATGTAAATGAAATTGCAAATAAAATAGAAAAGAATGGTGGGAGATTGTATTTAGTAGGCGGAGCTGTAAGGGATGAATTTTTGGGTAAAGAGGTTAGTGATGAGGATTATTGTGTTACGGGTTTAAGTAGTGAGGAGTTTTGCAAATTGTTTCCGGAAGTGTATGCAAGAGGAAAGTCTTTTGAGGTATATGATTTAGGTGGAAAAGAGTTTGCAATGGCTAGGGTTGAAACTAAGGTTGGAAAGGGACATACTGAGTTTGATGTTGTTACTAATAAAGATATAACTATATGTGAGGATTTGAAAAGAAGGGATATAACCATAAATTCAATGGCTAAAGATGTTTTAACAAATGAGGTTATAGATCCTTTTTTGGGGCTGGAGGATTTAAAAAATAAAGTCATAAGGGCAACATCACAAAGTTTTGTTGAAGATCCATTAAGAGTGTATAGAGCAGCAAGGTTTGCAAGTGAATTTGGCTTTGATATAGAAAATAGAACTTTAGAATTAATGAAAAATTTAAAAGGAGAATTGAATGAATTATCAAAGGAGAGAGTTTTCAATGAGTTTAGAAAAGCGTTAAAAACGGATAGGCCATCAATATTTTTTAATGTGCTAAAAAAAGCTGATGTACTAGATGTTCATTTTAAACAAATATATAATTTGATAAATGTAGAACAACCAGTTAAATATCATCCTGAAGGTGATGCTTATAATCATACAATGTTGGCTGTTGATATGTGTGCTAAATTAACAACTGATGAGAAAGTAAGGTTTGCAACATTAGTTCATGATTTAGGTAAAGCTTTGACACCAAAGAATTTGTATCCACATCATTATGAACATGATATTAAGGGTGTTGGTGAAGTAGTAAAATTTGCAAATAGCCTGAAAATGCCAACTTTGTGGAAAGAGTGTGGAAAAACAGCAGCAAAAGAACATATGAGAGGTGGTATTTTTAACAAAATGGGCGTGACAAAAAAAGTGTCTTTTATAGAAAATATTTATAAAACTAAATTGGGGTTAGAAGGATTAGAAATAGTTGTGGAATCAGATAGAAATTGCAGGGGTGTTAAAGATGATAAAGTAGAATTTGCTAAAATTGGGAATATGATGATAAAAGAGATAAATGGTGATTATATAAAAGAAAAATTTGGAGTTGAAGAGGGTGTGAAGTTAAAACAAAAGTTGCATGAGGAAAGAATTGTGTGGTTAAAAAATATGTTGGAGAATGAGTAATAATGTATAATAAAAATAAACAGTAAAAGAAAGTGAACTATAGTTGGTGTTAAGTATGGCTTAAGGGGGATTATAGGTTAATAGAAGAAAATGAAGACCAAAAATTGACAATTTTCAATTTTTAATGTATTATAAATAGGTAACTTTTTAGTTTATGACTATTTTAGGTAAATAAATTTTTGCAAAAATAATAAATAATAAAAGTATATAAAATAAAAAATAAATTAATTTAGAATTTATTTTTGCAAATATTATAGGAGGAATAAAAAAATGGGAGAAGTTATTGTTATAACATCAGGAAAAGGTGGAGTAGGTAAAACAACAACAACAGCAAACTTAGGGGCAGCCCTTGCTCTATGTGGAAAAAAAGTAGTGTTAGTGGATACTGATATTGGTTTAAGAAACTTAGATGTAGTAATGGGACTTGAAAACAGAATAGTTTATGACATAGTAGATGTTGTTGAAGAAAAATGTAAATTAAGACAAGCTCTTATAAAAGATAAACGTTTTGAAGAATTATTTTTACTTCCCGCAGCCCAAACAAGAGATAAAAGTGCAGTAAATGAAGAACAAATGAAAGATTTAACAGATAAATTAAGAGAAGAATTTGATTATATACTAATAGATTGTCCAGCTGGAATCGAGCAAGGTTTTAAAAATGCAATAGCTGGTGCAAACAGGGCAATTGTGGTATCAACAGCAGAAATTTCTTCTATAAGAGATGCAGATAGAATAATAGGTTTATTAGAATCTGCAGAAATAAAAAATCCAGAATTGGTAATAAACAGATTAAGACCTAACATGGTAAAAAGGGGAGAAATGATGGATGTAGAAGATATTGTTGATTTACTTTCAATTGATTTGATTGGTGTAATTCCAGATGATGAATATATAATTACACAAACAAATAAAGGTGAACCAGCAGTATCAAATAAAAAAGCTCCTTCAGGAAAAGGTTATATGGAAATTGCTAGAAGAATATTAGGAGAAAATATAGATATAACTATTCCTGGTAGGGATGAGGGATTTTTCTCTAAAATATTTAGCTTTTTAAAAAGAAAATAATTACTAAATTTGGAGGTATATAAGATGTTAGAAAATTTTACAACATTTTTAAAAAAAATGGGAAAAAAAGAACAAGCTGATAAATCTAAAAATGCAGCAAAAGAAAGACTTCATTTAGTATTAATGCAAGATAGAGCAAATGTTTCAGCAGATTTTTTAGAAATGATGAAACAAGAAATTGTAGATGTTATTAAAAAATACATTGATGTTGATGAAACAGAAATGGATGTAAAATTAGAAAATAGAGTAAATAATGATGGTACATCAGGAGCACCTGCATTATATGCTAATATTCCAATAATGGGAATTAATGAGGAAAAGAAAAAAGAAAGTGAAGAATTAACAAAGGCAAAAATAGCTGAAAATGAAGCTAAAGATGCAAAAACAAGTAAAACAAAATCAACTAGAACAACAAAAGCTGGAACAAAAAAGGCTGTGTCTGCTAAAAAATCAACTACTAAAACAGAAAAAGTAACTAAAAAAGTTGTTGCTAAGCGTACAAGTAAAGTTAGTGATGAAGAAAAGGCAACTACTACTAAAGCTACTACAAGAACTAGAAAAACAGCAAATAAAAAGAGTGCAGACGAGGAATAGAAGATATGAATTAATATCTTCTTTTTTATTATAAGTTAATATGCAATGTTAACATGAGATAATATATTACCAATAGGGTATAATATATTTGAGTATGAAAATATTAATTTCAAAGGAGAAAAAGTTGAATAAGAAGTTTTTGAAAAATATAGAGTGGTCTATTTTAATATGTGTTGCTATTTTAATAACAATAGGGTGTATAGCTTTATATTCTGCAACTCAAAGTACAGAACATGATGAGTTAATAAAACAGTTAATTTGGTTAGGAATTAGTATACCAATAATGATAGCTGCTATATGTATAGATTATGAGTTAATTGTAAAAATATCACCAATAGCATATGGTTTAATTTTAATTTCGCTAATTGCAGTTTTATTTACAGAACCAATAAATGGTGCAACTAGCTGGTTTATTATTGGGTCATTTTCAATACAACCGGCAGAGTTTGCAAAGATTTTCGTAATGTTAACGTTGGCATTAGTAATATCAAAAGTGCAAGAAAAGGGAAAGGATGAAATAAGTAAACCATTAAAATTAATGCTATGTTTATTAGTGGTTGCAATTCCAGTGATATTAATAGTAAAACAACCTGATTATGGAACAGCAATAGCTTTTATTGTTGCAACAGTTTTTGTGCTTTTGGTTTCTGGAATTGATAAAAAATATATTATAATATCAATTATTTTAGCAGTGGTTATATTGCCATTATTATATAAATTTATATTGCCAGAGCATGCTAAAACAAGAATTGATGTATTTTTAAATCCAAATTTAGATCCAAGAGGGTCTGGGTATAATATAATTCAATCTAAATTAGCAATTGGTTCTGGTCAGTTATTTGGAATGGGAGTAACTCAGGGAAATCAAACTCAGTTGGGGTATTTGTATCCTAAAACAACAGATTTTATTTTTTCTGTTATAGGGGAGGAAATGGGATTTGTGGTAGCAGGTTTGGTTATAGTGCTTTATGTGGTGTTGATTACTAAAATAATTTTTATAGCAAAAACTGCTAAGGATGATAAAGGGGCATATATTGCTATGGGAATTGCTGGTGTTTTTGTATTTCATATGGTTGAAAATATTGGTATGACTATGGGGCTATTGCCAATTACTGGGGTTCCACTTCCTTTTGTTAGTTATGGTGGTAGTTCGTTGTTGACTAATTTGATTTTGATTGGGTTGGTACTTAATGTGAGTGGGAGAAGGAAGAAGTCTTTGTTTGTGGAGTAGAAATTATCATTTTTTTGGGGTAGCCCGAGAGAAAAAATTTGTTACTTTTGAAAAAATAAACTCCTTCAAACGCGGTGGAGTGCATACTTGGTTGATTGGGCTTGTTACGATAATAACTGTGGTTAGATGTTGGGGGGCTCAGGTCGGAGGTTTATTTTTTCAAAAGTAAAAATTTCTTTCTCCGAATTAGGTAAGTTTTTTTTGAATGTTGTTTGTGGTGGTATGATTGATGATGTTGGTATAGTTAATAATGTTTGATATAGATAGTTTGTGTGATATTTCGAAATTTTGGAAACAACGAAATTTTATGTGGTATTGGTGTTAGTGGTTGTTTGGAAGGAGGTAGTGGAGTGAAAGGTAAATTTATTAGGCCTATTGAGATAGGAAATGTTAAGGTTGAAAATAATGTTTTTTTGGCTCCGATGGCTGGGATTACAGATAGACCTTTTAGGATGATATGTAAGGAGTTTGGACCTGGGTTAGTTTATACTGAAATGGTTAGTAGTAAGGGGGTGTTTTATAATGATAAAAAAACGGATTTGCTATTAAACATGAAAGATGAAAAAAGACCTATAGCTGTTCAGATTTTTGGTAATGATGTTGAGGCAATGAAGTATGCGGCGAAATATGTTAGCGATTTTGCTGATATTATAGATATTAATATGGGGTGCCCTGCTCCTAAGGTTGTTAAGAATGGTGATGGAAGTAAGTTATTATTGAATTTGCCTTTAGTAGAGGAAATAGTAACAGAGGTGGTAAAAGTTTCAAAGGTGCCTGTTACAGTGAAAATACGAAAAGGATGGGATTCTAATAATATAGTTGCAGTAGAGGCAGCAAAAATAATTGAAAAAGCAGGGGCGTCTGCAATAACAGTACATGGAAGGACTAGAGATGAGTTTTATTCTGGAAATGCTGATTGGGATATAATTAAAAAGGTAAAACACAATGTACATATTCCGGTTATAGGAAATGGTGATATAAAAACAAAAGAGGATGCAAAGAGAATGTTTGAGGAAACTGATGTTGATGGAATAATGATAGGAAGGGCATCATTAGGTAATCCTTGGATTTTTCAAGAAATAATTTCTTATTTGAATGGTGATGAAATTAATAATAATCAAATTAATAATAATGAGTTTAATAATTATGAAGTTAATAATGGGAATATATATATAAAAAATATGGTTTCAAATAAGGAAAAGCTCGGCGTAATTCTAAAGCATATTAATTTAGAGGTTGAAGAAAAAGGAGAGGTAACAGCAATAAAAGAAATGAGGAAACATATTAGTTGGTACATAAAAAATGGTAAAGATGCTTCAAAGTTTAGAGATGCTGTAAATAAAATAGAAAATAGACAGGAACTTGAAGAGTGTATTAAAGAATATTTTAAAAATTTGTAATTATTAAAAGATTTTGTGAATTAAAAATATGACATGAATTTATGACTGCGTTGTGGAATAATTTAAAATTTTATGAATATGATTGTGGAGAATAGATAGTTATCTATTCTTTTTTTTATGCGATTAATATGTGTCGCTTTGCTAATTAATTTTAATACTTGAAAATTGTTAGTGTTACAAATAAATCGGGGGTTGATATAAAATGAAAAATAAGAAATTAATTTTAATATGTATAATTGCTGTAATTATAATAATTTTATTTTTTATATTTTTTAGAATTCTTTATTATAAAAATACCAAAACTGGAAATACTATAATTGATAAAACTTTACAAGAAGTTGAGGCATATATTTTAAATATTAGTTCTTATGAAGCTGAAGCAGAAATAACTGTTGAAACAAATAAAAATACTAATAAATATGTTGTAGAACAAAAGTACAGTAAACCTAATATTGCAAGCCAAAAGGTAATAGAACCTAAAAATATTGAAGGATTAACAATAAAATATGATGGTGAAAATTTAGAAATTTCAAATTCAAACTTAGATTTAAAAACTATTTATGAAAATTACACATATGTATCAGATAACATATTATGGCTTAGTGATTTTATAGAAAATTATAAAAATAGTAATGGAACAATAATAGAAGAAAATGGAATAATAATAATGGAAGTAAAATGTGATAAAAATAAATATAATACTTATGAAAAATTGTATATTGATAGGAATGCTAATAAAATTACCAAATTAGTGATTGAGGATGAGAACAAGAAAGATAAAATTTACATAACATATAATAAGATAGAAATTGGTAGTTTAAATAAAGAAAATGTTTTAGCATTTAAAAGAAATTATACAGCAAAATAAGATATATAATTAACAAAACAAAAGAAAAGAATAACTACATTTTTATCTATCTAATATTTAAATATATAAACCAAATAATGTTTTATTTAAAGAAGTAGTGGGAGTGAGTAAAATGATAGTTAAAAGAGGAGATATGTTTTATGCAGATTTAAGCCCTGTGGTAGGCTCAGAACAAGGGGGAGTACGTCCAGTTGTAATTATACAAAATGATATAGGAAATAAGCATAGCCCAACAGTAATTGCTGCTGCAATTACATCACAAACAGGGAAAAATAAATTACCTACACACATAGAAATTGGCTCACAAAATAATGGATTAAAAGCTGATTCAGTTGTGCTAACAGAACAAATTCGTACAATAGATAAAAGTAGATTAAAGGAAAAAATAGGTCATATTGATGATGATTTTGTTATGAATAAAATAAATAATGCTTTAGGTGTAAGCTTTGGATTATAAAAACAATAAAAATTTATATTATAGAGTATATGAAAAAATTTGTGTAATAAAAATTTGAATTATAAAATAAATAAAAAATAATACGTGTTAAAATTTAGTATTTTGACACGTATTATTTTTTATTAATTATGGTTGTTCACCTAAAGTAACTTGAACATCAACATAATTATTGTCTCTATAAACCTTCAAATTTATAATATCGCCAATTTTATGAGAATTTTTAATTTCATTTAATTCATCCATTGATGTAATTTTCTTTCCATCAACTTCTGTAATTACATCATAAGATTTTAAACCAGCTTTTTCAGCAGATGAATAAGGTTCTACAGAAACAATATATACACCTTCAATTAATTTATATTGTTTTGCAGTTTGCTCATTAATATCTCTTCCAGAAATTCCAATATAAGGTCTTTTTACTTTTCCATCAGATATTAATTGTTTATAAATATCTACAGTAGAATTAATAGGTATTGCAAATCCAATTCCTTCAATTCCTGCTCCAGAAAGTTTTAAAGTGTTTATACCAATTACTTGTCCTTTGGAATTAACTAGGGCACCACCACTGTTGCCAGAGTTAATAGCAGCATCTGTTTGAATAACAGTATAATTTCTATTTTCAGAGGTAATAGTTCTATTAACAGCACTTATAATTCCGGCTGTAACAGTACTTTCCATACCTAATGGATTTCCAATTGCCATAGAAAATTCACCAACTTTAACTGAATCTGAATTTCCTAATTCTGCAGCAGGTAATCCTGTTTTTTCGATTTTTATAACAGCTAAATCTGTTGTTTCGTCAGTACCAACTATAGTAGCATCATATATTGTATCATCATTATATAATTTTACAGTTACTTTATTTGCTTGACTAACTTGATAATATGATGAAGTAGAAGATGTATTAACAATATGATTGTTAGTTAAAATATAACCATCTTCACTTATTATAACACCTGATCCAGAAGCTGATGCAGATGATTTCATTGAATATCCGTAATATGGTGAATTAACAGTGTATTCAACAGTTATACCGACTATAGAAGGTAATACTTTGTTTGCTGCATAAATACCTGTATTTGAATAATCTTCTAATGAAATTAAATTTGTATTACTTACAGATGCGGTTTCTGAATCTTTAGAGCTTGTACTATTTTGCTTATCTTTTGTAGTAGATACTGTGGAATTATCGATATTTAGTGAATCTAGTAATTTTGTGCGTATTGATGGGATTTCTATGCATATGCCTAAAATTAATATAGTGCCTAGAATTCCTGAGATAAAAGGTAAGAATATGCCTTTAAAAAAGCCAATTTTTGATTTGTTTGATGATGTTGTTGAGTCCACAGTTTTAAAAAATTCATTATTGTCCATATTGTATCCTTCTTTCTTTTATAGATTTTATAAATATATAATAACTCAATTTAGTATAATAATACAATGTTTTTGTGTTTTTTTTGTGAAAAAAATGTGTAGTGTGGGAAAATTCAAAAGTGGTGCTTTTGCAATTAGCCAGCATAAAGTTTGTATTATGTAATCATAGAAATGTATATTGTGTTATGAGACTCCGCCCCAACTGCATACAAAGAGTAATAAATTTTTCTTGTAATGTTTGGTGTTTCGGGTGTTCGGAGATAGTTGTTGTTTTAATTTGGTGGCTTAAAATTAGTGAGGGTTTACAAGTCAAAAATTTATAACTCTTTGTAATTTGTCGGTCCCCACCTTGACTACGCTTCATAACACAATATACATTTCTATGATTACATAATACAAACGTTATGCATACTCTACTGCATTATGTTAGCTTGCAATGGTGGAAAATTTGTATTATAATTCTTGGAAATGGAGGCGTGTGATGAAAGAGAAAAAGGGTATAGGTTTTGCAAAATTAATTATAGGGATAATTGTTATTATAGTTGTTGTGATATTTGGAGTTTCATATGTTAAAAAAATTATTGATAAAGAAAAAATAAAAAATGTGCAGGCTGATTTGCTTTTGGTTCAAGCTAAAATTGAGTTGGTTAAAGGAAATTATAATATGAGTAAGGAAAATAATGCTTTGAAGGGGTATCAGTTGAATCAATTGCCGGAAGGTATAAATATTCAGGATTTTTTTGATAAGAATATTATTGAACAAAGTGAATATGAAAAATATTATTTGCTAGATAAAGATGCTTTGCAACAGTGTGGTTTAGAGGATTTAGTTAACAGTTATGATGGATATTTTATTGTAAATTATGATAATTATGATGTTATATATACTAAAGGATATAAAAATTCTAATGGGTTATGGTGTTATAAAATTTCTGATTTAAATAAAATGCCAGATATTCAACAATCTGTACCAGTAGTTGCACAGGTTAAAGATGAGAATAGTGGTAATACTGATAATAATCAGGGAGGTAATGATAGTAGTGAAGTTAATAACCAGGAAAGTAATAATGAAACCCATAACCAAACTACGGAGAATACTGAAAACACTGAAGTAAATAAAGAAAGTGAAAAAAATATAGAAACTAATGAGAATTCAAATGCGGAAAATGACAATAATCAAAATGTTAATAAAAATGTAATTTATGATGAAATAAATACTAAAATTAAACAAACAATTACAATAATAAAGGAGAAAAATCAAGAACTTTCTGTTCTTTTACAATAATAATATCATAAAATTTATTAAAAATTGTAGTACTGCTAAAAATTGTAGAGTAGGAAAAATTCACTATGAAAGGAAAATATTCAAATGAAAGAAAAAGAAGTATTAAGATTACAAGAATTAAAAAAAATAGAAGAAGATATATACACATCACAAAAAATAAATTATATATGTGGAATAGATGAAGCAGGAAGAGGTCCGCTTGCTGGACCAGTTGTTGTTGCAAGTGTAATTATGCCAAGAGATTCAATGATTGAGGGAGTTAATGATTCTAAAAAGGTTTCAGAAAAAAAGAGAGAAAAATTGTATGAAGAAATTATAGAAAATGCTATAAGCTATAGTGTTGGAATTGTTGATCAAAAGGAAATTGATAGGGTAAATATTTTAAATGCTACTAAAGCTGGTTTGACTGAATCTATTAAAGGATTAGAGGTCAAACCTGAAATGATTTTAGTAGATGCATTAACAGGAATTGATACATGTGGAATTCCATATCAATCTATCATAAAGGGTGATGCAAAAAGTTATTCAATAGCTGCAGCATCAATAATTGCAAAAGTTACAAGGGATAGAATAATGAGGCAATGGCATGAAGTATATCCAGAATATAATTTTATTCAACATAAAGGTTATGGTACAGCGGCTCATATTGCTGCTATTAAGGAATATGGGCTTTGTCCATTACATAGATTGAGTTTTGTGAAAAATATAATTAAGTAGATTTTTTGTGTTTTTTATGTAAGGAAATATAAATTTAAGTTAAAAGTCTCTTAAGATTTAAAAAGAAAATAGAAATTAAGTTTTTTCGAAATTGAGACAATAGAAGTTAAAAGTTTTCAATATTAAGAAAGGAAAAATAGAAGAAATGAATGTATTGAATATTATTGCTAAAAAAAGAGATAAAAAAGAGTTATCAAAAAAAGAACTAGAATTTTTTGTACAAGGTTACACAAAAGGTGAAATAACTGATTATCAGGCTGCTGCATTAGTTATGGCTATTTATTTGAATGGAATGACAAATAATGAAATTACTAATTTAACAATTGCAATGGCATATTCAGGAGAAGTTCTAGATTTATCAAAACTTGGAGAAAATGTTGTAGATAAGCATAGTACAGGAGGAATAGGAGATAAAGTTACATTGATTTTAATGCCTATTATTGCAGCTTTAGGTGTTCCTGTTGCGAAAATGTCTGGTAGAGGCTTAGGTTTTACAGGAGGTACTATAGATAAATTAGAATCAATACCTGGATACAATACACAGATTAGTGTGGATGAATTTATAGAAAATGTTGAGAAAATTGGTATTAGTTTAATTGGACAAACATTGAATTTAGCTCCTGCTGATAAAAAATTATATGCGTTAAGAGATTCAATAAGTTGTGTAGAAAATATACCTTTAATTGCATCAAGTATTATGAGTAAAAAAATCGCTTCAGGTGCTAATAAAATAGTGTTGGAGGTTACAGTTGGTAATGGTGCATTTATGAAAAATATAGATGATGCAAAAAAATTGGCTGAAACTATGATTAATATTGGAAAATTAGCAGGAAAAGAAACTGTGTGTATTTTAACTAATATGGACGAGCCTTTAGGATATTCTATTGGAAATTCATTAGAAGTTATTGAGGCTGTAGAAGCACTTCAAGGTGATATGGAGGATGATGTAAAACAGGTTGTTTTAGAATTAGGAAGTTATATGATTAAATTAGCTGGAAAAGGTGATGATATTGAAGAAAACAAACAAAGAATGTTGGAGTGTTTAGATAGTGGTTTAGCATATATGAAATTTCTTGAATTAATAGAAAATCAAGGAGGAGATGTTTCATATATTAATGATGTATCTAAATTTGAAAATGCAAAATTTGTATATCCAGTATTAGCTGATAAGTCAGGTTATATTAAAAATATTAAATCACAGCAATTAGGAAAAATATCATGTGAGTTGGGCGCAGGAAGAATAAAAAAGGATGATATTATAGATAATCAAGTTGGTCTAATAATAAATAAAAAAATTGGGAATAAAGTTGAAAAAGGTGAAATATTAGGTATAATTCATTCAAATGATGAAGAAAAATTAAAAAATGTGATAAGTGAATTTAAGGAATGTTTTGAAATGTGTGATGAATTTGTGGAAAAAGCAAAGGTCATTTTAGGAATATGCCAGTAATAAAAGTGTAAAATTAATAATTTATTTAGTATTGTATAATTAGGGGAAATAAATAATATTTCCCCTAATATATATTAATGTGATCCAGAATCTAACTCATCTTTAAGTGTAATTGTAACAACAGTTCCTTCTTCAACATTAGTTCCAGCAATAGGATCTTGGCTAACTACTTTTCCAGAACCAACTATATTTACATTCAAATTTTTATTTAGTAAAGCATTTTTAGCTTTTGTTGCTGTAAGCCCTTTCACGCTAGGAACTTCAACTGAAGTTCTATCAGAGTTACTACTTGTATATAATTTTACAATAGAACCTTTTAATAATTTAGTACCAGGCTTTGGAACTTGTTCTGATACAATAGAATCTGAAGGACTAGTAGTACTACAAGTGAATCCTGCATCTTCTAATATTTTTTGTGCTTGAGCAACAGTTTTATTTTGAACATCAGGTAATGGTGATGTTTGTAAGCTATTGTATGAATCAGTAGGTGTTGTTGTTATAGTAGTATCATTTGAAGGAATTTCCAAATAAGGTAATACTTCTGATAAAACTTGTGCAACAACAGGAGCTGCAATTTGACCACCATAATTATTGCTTTCAATAGGGTGATACAATGTTAGTAAAACAGCTACTTTAGTATTTTCAACAGGTGCTATTGCTAAGAAAGATGCAACAGTACCGTCTTCTTTTTCTTTCCCTGGTGCAGCTTCAGATGTTCCTGTTTTTCCTCCTATATTATATCCTGCAACTTGTCCATATCTACCACCACCTTCAACAACAACAGATTCCATCATACTTCTAACTTTTTCTGCGGTTTGGGAAGATACCACTTGCCTAATTTCTTTAGGTTCTATAGTTGTAACAGTTTTTGTATCTGTATTTTCAACTGATTTTACAATTCTTGGTTGCATTAAAACTCCGTCATTTGCTATAGCACATACAGATGTAATCATTTGCAAAGGTGTAATTGTAAATCTTTGACCAAAAGATATAGTTGCAAGTTCAACAGGACCAACTTTATCTAAATCGTGGAAAGTACCAACAGCTTCACCAGCAGTGGCAATTCCAGTTTTATCAAATAAACCAAATGCTTCAAAATATTTATATAAAATATCTTTACCAATTTTACTTCCAAGTTGCATAAATGCAGGGTTACAAGAGTGTTCTAATGCTTCTCGTAAAGACTGATATCCATGTCCAGTTTTTTTGGCACATTTAATTATTGTACCATATATGTTTTGCTCACCACTACATGAGAAAGTATTAGGAGTATCAGTATCAATTAAATTTTCCTCTAAAGCAATTGCAGATATTAAAACTTTAAAAACAGAACCTGGCTCATATGTATTTGAAACAGCAGGATTTTTCCACATTTCTTGTAGAGCAGTACTTCTAGCAGATGCAGAAAGGGAATCCCAAGTTTTTGATAATGTACTGTTTGGAGTAAATGGTGAATTTAAATCATAGTCAGGATATGAAGCCATTGCTAATATATCACCAGTACTTGGATCCATTATAATAATATTTCCACCACGTTTACATTCATTTTCTATAACAGCTTGTTTTAAATATTTTTCTGCAATTGTTTGGATATTAATATCTAATGTTAAAGTAATATTGCTACCATTTTGTGGAGCAATATAATTTTCATTATCATTAGAAATTATATCTTGTGCGGCATCTTGTGAAGTTGTTATTTTTCCAGGAGTACCTGTTAATGTTGAATTCCAGTAATACTCAATTCCAGATAAACCTTGATTATCATTACCACAAAATCCTATTAAATTAGATGCTAAATTATTGTAATAGTAATAACGCTTAGTATCAGTATCTATATTAATTCCAGCATAGACTTCGTTATTTTTCATCCATTCTTTTAATTTGTCGATTTTATCTTCTTCGACCTTTTTTACTATTGTTTGAACAGAATTAGTACTAGTAACTTTACTATAAACTTCATTATAATCTAATTCAAAAATTTCCGAAAATGCTTTAGAAACTTTTTCTTGTAAAGCACGTGTTTTTTCTTCGTCATCATCTACAATAAACCTTGATGGATTTATTGTAACTGTATCAACTGCAGCACTAATTGCTATAGGTTTGCCTGTTGAATCATAAATAGCACCTCTATTTGGGCTAATTATTCTACTAGTTGTTTGCTGCTTTGTTGCAGCTTCTTTTAAGGCCGAACCTTGAACAAATTGCAACCATCCAATTCTGATAACTAATGTTGATAATAGAAATGTAAATAGGGTGGTTAAAATTAATAATCTTTTTGGTTTATTATACTTATTAGAAGAATTATTTTTCTCTCTTCTTTTGTCTTTTCTTATATTTTTTTTTCTGTAGTTTGAACTCATAATTCACCAGCTTTTCATATAGTTAATTTTGGAAATATTGTATATTAGTAAAAGTGAAAAGTCAAGTGGTAACACAAATAGAATTATGTAAATAATGTGAAATAATCATTGATTAACAATAAGAAATATGTTATAATAATAAAGTTAGATTTTAGAAAGGAGAAGATAGCAATAAAAAGTGTTATCTTAATTAATGGAAGAAAATAAAGAAAAAGAAGTATTAAAATTTGAAGATTTAAATTTATCTGAAAAATTAAAAAGAGCATTAAAAGATATCGGGTATATAGAAACAACAGAAATTCAAAAACAATCAATTCCATATATATTAAAAGGAAGGGATTTAATTGGTCAATCTCAAACAGGAACAGGAAAAACAGCATCTTTTGGATTGCCAATGATAGAAAAAATTGATTCAGAAAATAGAAAAACACAAGCAATAATACTATGTCCTACAAGAGAACTTGCAGTTCAAGTTACACAAGAATTACGTAAATATTTAAAATATTATGAAAGTATCAAATGTATGGCAATATATGGTGGAGAGTCTATAGAAAGACAAATATTAGGATTAAAAAAAGGTGTACAAATAATAGTTGGAACACCAGGTAGAGTAATGGATCATATGAGAAGAAGAACTATTAAATTAAACCAGGTAAAAATGGTTATTTTAGATGAAGCAGATGAAATGTTAAATATGGGATTTGAAGAAGATATTGAAACTATTTTAAAGGATATTCCAGAAAATAGACAAACAATATTATTTTCAGCTACAATGAATAAAAGAATTATGGGTATTACAAAAAAATATTTAACAAATCCTAAAAACATAAAAATAAAAGCAGAAGAATTAACTGTTGAAAAAATTAAACAAGAAGCAATTGAAGTAAAATCTAAAATGAAAGATGAAACCGTTTGTAGGATAATTGATGTTATACAACCTAAAAAAGCAATAGTATTTTGTAATACTAAAAAGAAAGTTGATACTTTAATTGATGAATTAAAATCAAAAGGATATAAAGCTGAAAGTTTGCATGGTGATATAAAACAAAATCAAAGAGATAGAATAATGAAAAAATTAAAATCTGGGAATATTCAAATATTAGTAGCAACAGATGTTGCTGCAAGAGGTATAGATGTAAAAGATTTGGAACTTGTTATTAATTATGATATTCCACAAGAATTAGAGTATTATGTGCATAGAATAGGTAGAACTGGTAGAAATGGAAAAGATGGAATAGCATATACTTTTTATACAGGTAAAGAAAAATTGAAATTAAAAGAAATAGAAAAATATGCTAATACAAAAATAAAAATGGGAAAAATACCTACATTAAAAGAAGTTGATGAAGCAAAAAACAAAAAAATTATTGTTAAAATAGAAGAAATAATTAAAAGTAAAGAATTTAAAGATATTAATATTATAAATGATTTACAAGAAAAACAATATAATTTAGAAGAAATTTCTAAAGCACTAATTACATACATTAGTTTAAATATAAACAATGAAAATAATAATCAAACAATAAATACATATGAAGCAGATGAAAATGGTTTTGTAAGACTATTTTTAAATGTTGGAAAAAAAGATAAGGTTATGGTTAAGGATATTGTGGGATGCTTTAGTTCATATACAGCTTTATCTAGTCAGGAGATGGGACGTATTAATCTTTTAGATAATTTTTCATTTGTAGATGTTCCAGAAAGCTATGTTGATGAAGTTTTGAAAAATGTAAAAGGTAAAAGTATAAAAAATAAAGTGGTAAATGTAGAAGTTGCTAATAGTTAGCAACTTCTTTTATATATGTGAAATCATAAAATATGTAATATTGCAATAAATTTTAAATAATGGTAGAATTAGCAAAGAATGGAGGAAAGCAGAAATGGTTGATAATTTTGAAAAATTTAAGCAATTAAGAAACAAGTATAATACATTTGTATATGAAGGTTTTTCAATTGTAAACAATTTGGAAAGTGAGATAAAAATTAAATATAAATTTACAATAGAAGGTTTAACATCATTTGAACCAGAAATTAAAATATTAAAAAAGAATTTAGATATAAATGAAAAATTAATTCAAAATTGTAATAATGCAATATTTCATATAGGACTAATTGAACTTATAAGTTATTGGAAATGCACATGTTCACCTAATGTGATAATAAAAGCAGGATATCTTAATAATGAACAAATTGATTGGTTTAAAAAATTGTATTTTTATGGATTAGGTGAATTATTTTTTACAAATGGAATACATACCAATATCAATGATTTTATGAATATTAGATGTGAAAGTACGAAAGTTTATGAGGATTATAGTAATGAAAAAAATGATGGATACTTAATTCCAATTGGTGGTGGAAAGGATTCCTGTGTTACATTAGAATGTTTGAAAAATCAAAAAGATAATTACTGTTTAATTATAAATCCGAAGCCTGTAACATTAGAATGTGCAAGAGTTGCAGGTTATGATGAAAATAGAATTGTTGAAGTAAAAAGAACAATAGATTCAAACCTATTAGATTTAAATAAGCAAGGATTTATAAATGGTCATACACCATTTTCTTCATTACTTGCATTTTTATCATATTTTATAGCAGATATAATAGGTAAAAAATATGTGGCATTATCTAATGAATCAAGTGCAAATGAGTCAAATGTTCAAGGAGAAAAAATAAATCACCAATATTCAAAAAGTTTTGAATTTGAGAACGATTTTAGAAAATATTATAATAAATATTTAAAAAGAAATGTAGAATATTTTAGCTTTTTACGACCATTAAATGAATTACAAATAGCAATGGCATTTTCAAAATTTGAAAAATATCATACTATATTTAAAAGTTGTAATGTAGGGAGCAAAGGAGTAGAATGGAAATGGTGTTGTAATTGTCCAAAATGTTTATTTGTATATATAATTTTAAGTCCATTTTTGTATAAACAAAAGTTAATAAATATTTTTGGAGAAGATTTATTTAAAAGAGAAGATTTATTAAAAACATTTGTTGAACTTACAGGAAATGGTGAAACAAAGCCATTTGAATGTGTTGGAACATATGAAGAAGTATGTTTTGCACTAAGTAAGACTATAGTTGATTTAGAAGAACAAAATGAAGAGTTACCATATTTATTGAAATATTATAAAGAAAATTATAAATTAAGTAATTTAGAAAATGATTTAACAACAAAATATAATAATGATAATAATTTAACAAAAGAGCAAAATAAGATATTGAAGGAAGAGATTTTTAATGATTAATGCATTAGTAGAATATTTAAAAAATAAAAAAATATTGATATTAGGTTTTGGAATAGAAGGATATTCAACTTATCTTTTTATACGAAAATATTTAAAAAAACAAAAAATATATATTTCTGATGTAAAACCAGAAACAATAAAAGAACAAATGGCTCAATCAGATATTGATGGAGCATTGGTCGGTGGAGCAAGTTTAAAAGCTCAAAGTTTTGTTGATATCGTGCTTGGGGCTAAAAAATAATTTTTTTTTAAAGCTTTTTTATATTTGACTTAATATTAAAAACTGTCATATATGTTATGTGACAGTTTTTTAAATCGTATAAAAAAGATTTTGTACTATATTACATCAATTGTTTTTAAACTACCAAGTATATTGGCATTAATCTCAATACGAGCATTGTTTTCAGCCATTAAAGTAAGATTATAAGCATCTTTTAAACTTTTTGCGCCTAAAACAAAACCGTGATTTGACAGAAAACAAGCATTAACTTTTTTATCCTCAAAACATAAAGATGTATTTATAGCAAGTTCGCTTGAACCTGGCTTAAAGTAGGGTACAATTGGAACCTCATTAAAATAATAAAGATTCTCAGCTAAAATATTGCTTAAAGGTCTTCCTGCAACCGCAAAAGCACATAAAGCACTTGCATGGGAATGAATAATTGCATTTATATCATTTCGTTTTTTATAAATAAGTGTATGAATACCTATTTCTGACGAGGGACATTTTTCAGTTTTTTCACAAACATTACCGTTTAAATCGGTAAGTATTATATCATCTATACTTATAAAAGCACTTGATGAACCCGAAGCTGTAATAAGAATTAAATCATCATTAATGCGGACGGATACATTTCCACTTGTTCCTGGCAATAAATTATTTTTGCCAAGTTTTTTTACAATTTTTACAAGTTCCCGTTTTGTTTTATCCAAACTCATAAAACTCCTTTTTTTAATTATTATATCATAAAAATTATTAATATATTTCGTTACATTTTGTTGAAATATCATTTTCTATTTGTTATATTTAAACTATCAAAATAGATTACACCATTCGAACATTTTAAATTTTAACAAACTTAAACATTGGAGAAATAAAACAATGAATATAAATTCCCTTAAAAAGGATTTTTTAGCATCCATAATAGTATTTTTAGTAGCCTTACCATTGGCAATAGGTCTTTCAATAGCTTGCGGTCTGCCTATTTACTGCGGTTTAATTTCGGGTATAATAGGCGGAATAATAGTAGGAGCCTTATCAGGCGGGTCATTTCAGGTTTCAGGCCCTGCAGCCGGTTTAATTTTGATAGTTGCAGATATTCTTACCAATATGGGGGCACAGCAGTTATTTTTAACAATTTTTATTGTAGGACTTATACAAATCGCTTTTGGATTATTACAATTAGGTAATTATTTTCGAGCAATTTCACCTGCAATAATTCAAGGGATGTTATCAGGTATTGGGATATCAATATTTTTATCACAATTTCATATAATGCTTGATTCAAAGCCATTAAATCACTTTTGGGCGAATTTAACAACATTATGGGAAGTTATAGCTTCTTCTATTCGTCCATTTGACTGGTCGACTCATCAACAAGCTTGTGTGATAGGTATTTGGACAATAAGCTGTATTGTTTTATGGAAATCGTTAAGAACTCCTAAACTTAAAATTATACCCTCAGCTTTAGTGGCCGTTTTATCAGCTTCTTTAATTGCTAATATTTTTCATTTTGATATAAATTATATTAAAATGGATAGTAACTTTTTTAGCGGTGTTACATTTTTACACTTTAGTCAAATTCCTCAAATATTCAACATAAAAATTATAATGATGGCTTTTGTAATAACCTTTATTGCAAGCGCAGAAACACTTTTAACGTCAACAGCGATTGATAAAATGGAACCTCGTTCAAAAACAGATTACAACAAAGAAATAATTGCTCAAGGTGTTGGTAACTCAATTGCTGGAATTGTTGGCGGATTGCCAATCACAGGTGTTATTGTCCGCTCTGTTGCAAATATAAATGCAAATGCACAAACAAGATTATCCCCTATACTTCATGGATTCTGGATTTTACTTTTTGTTGTATGTTTTCCTCAAGTGTTAAACTATATACCAACAGCTTCACTTGCTGCTATCCTTGTTTATACTGGTTTTACTTTAATTGACGTTAAAGCAGCAAAATATTTATACAGTTTAAGTAAAGGTGAATTTATTATATATGCTATTACTTTAATTGCAATTTTATTTACCAACTTGTTTGAAGGCATACTTATTGGTTTTGCCTGCGCATTTATAAAAAATGCTTATAAAGTTTTAAAAACGAATATTCATAAACACTATTTAAAAACTCAAAACAAAATGGTGATTTGTCTTCGCGGTAACATTACATTTTTACAACTTCCAAGTTTGATAAATATTTTTGAAAGTATTCCAAATAATACAAATGTTGATATATGTGTTGATAAGTTGTATTTTATTGACCATGCTTGTGCAGATTATCTAAAAGATTGGGAACAAAAACATAAAACTCAAAATAATGGTAATAATATTATTAACATTGACTGGAATGAAATAAAACACACTTATCCTAAATTCAAATGGCAACAATTTCATAACAATAGCGGGTTTAATCATTAATATTTTTTATCTGTTTTTTCCCTCCTAAGGCAGTGGGTTCGTCTTTGGCTGTCTTGAATTTCCTTCAAGCTCAAAGCGCTTCGCCTGTCGCACTTTGTGCTGTCGGCTTCTGATTGCCTGTGGGATCCGCCCTCATTTCATTCGGTCGTTTTTCCTACGGCGGTCATTTATAAGCTACGCACTTTTGCGCCTGCTGAGCGCAGCCGCTCAAGTGCAGCGCTTTGGCTTACGCACGCTTTTTTCCGCATTCCCCTAATCTTGGCGGTGAAGTTCTATCAAAGGCTTACACTATTCAATCCGACAGTCAATAGTGATATTATTATTGAACCCAATAATGCGCTTAAAAAACCATCAATATGCAAACCAGGAACTAAATAAGCTGCAAATATTAATAATAGAGCATTTATAACAAGAGTAAATAATCCCAAAGTCAAAATATTTATTGGCAAGGTAATAAAAATAAGAATTGGTTTAATAAATAAATTTATTAAAGATATTACTATTGCAACAACAAATGCCCATTTAAAATCTTCAACTTGAATACCAGGTACAATCCAAGCAGTAAACATTATTATTAATGCAAAGCCTATAAAGCGTAAAAGTAACATTAACATACTTATAACTCCAATATATATATTTTTATTATGTATTAAAAAAAAAATAAATCATTATAAGAAAGTGTAATTTATTGGGGTAAAATTTCAAGATATTTTTTTGCAAAATTTTCACAGGTAAAATCAACGACAGAGTTATAAGCATTTTTACTCATTTTTTTATAATCTTCATTTGATATATTAATCATTTGCTGCATTTTTTGGTCAAGATTCTTATTATTCACAATAAATCCATTTACACCATCTTTAATGATATCCGAAACACCTGCAATTTTTGACACAATAACAGGTTTTGAATTCATCATAGCTTCTGTTGCAACCATTCCAAATGGTTCAAGTATTGATGGCATAACTAAACAATCTATTGAATCATAAAAATCACACATATTTTTTTGGATTGGTAAAAATTCAATATATTTTGATATTCCATAATAAATCGTTAAAAACTTAATAAATAAATTTTCTTTTTTTAAAATAATTTTAACTTTAAAGTTAGAATACTTTTGTTTTTTCATTTTTGCAGCTGCTTTTAATAAAAAATATCCACCTTTTCTTTCAAATCCTGTTGCACTTATACCAAATATAAACTTTTCATTTTTTACAACATGCTTAATAGGTTCATAATCAACAGGAGGAGGAATTATATGAATTTTAGAGGCTTCTATTTTATAATTATGAATACAATCCTCTTTTAATATATTTGATGAAACAATAATTTTTTTTGTATTTTTTAAATGTTTTTGAATTATTTCGTCAATTTTTTTCCTTTCAAGGTATTTTTTTCTTGATATAATTTTATAAATAATATTATCATATTTTGTTACTTCAATATTATTACCATTTTGTTTTGTTTTATATGTTTCTTTTTTAACAACATATATTGGATTTTTTTTATTTGTTATATTTTGAAAATTAAAATACCCTAAAATAAACCAAAAAACAAGTAATAATATTATTGTTGAAAAAATAACTCCAAATAATTTTTTCATAATTTCACCTACTTACATTTATAATTTTATCATACATATTTTAAGATGTAAACAAAAGAAAAAAACATGTTTAGAATATACAATAAAAATTAATTTAAGTAAGATAATATAATAAAAAACGTAAGAGTTTTAAACTTTTACGTTTTTATTATAATAACAATTAATCTATTAAATCATTACCAGATGCATCTTTTTTAATATTACCAGTTAATATAAGTATTCCTTCGATTAATCCCCAAATAGCACTAACCCAAGAAAGTAAAAATAAACTAAGTAATGTTATTAAAAGTTGTGCTATTGCTTT
>USQY01000016.1 GCA_900557045.1 uncultured Clostridium sp. | reverse complement strand
CGACCGCGACGCCTTCGGCGAACTCAAGCCCGGCGAAAAGCCCAACCTCGCCGTAAACTTCTTCACCGGCAAGCCCGAAGTTGACGGACTCGGCTACAGCTTCCTGCTGCGTAACTATCGCGCCGATCTCGGCAAGTGGCAGATTGCTGACCCGATAGGATATCTGGATGGATGGAATAATTTTGCTTATGTCAATAATAATACAATTATGTATATTGATTTCTTAGGAGCTTGGGGAGAAACATCACATCATGAAATTAATTATTATTGGTTAAAGTCAAATAATCTTGATTGGGCTGGTTATGAATGGGGAACTTTATCATTAAATATTTTAAATGAAATGGCAAAAGCCGCAAAAATGGGAATGAACTCAATAAATTATGTTTCATCAAAAGTTGGAGATACTAATATGAGAGAAAATTTAAGTACACAATATAGAGGGTATGGAAAATTATTAGACAAAGTAAATACTGAATTTGAAAAATATGGAGAAATACCTGATGATGAAACTGTTGCTACTAAAATGATGACATGGTCTGGAATTCAAATGAATACTATTAATGATAAAAGTAATAATAATATTGCAAAAATTATGTTACAAGGAAATTCGATGGGGGTTGAAAAATGCCAAGAATTGCTAAATCAAAATCCAAATACTGAACAAGTAGTTAAAGATATTTTGAACGAGTTTATTACATTTCAAACTGATAATATTGAACAAATGAAAAAGTTTTTATAGAAAAAATAGATTATAAAAATAAAAGTTGAAAAAATAAAAAATGATTAAAATTTAATGAAAAATCTTAATCATTTTCTTATTTTTTGCATTTCTTATTATTTCAAAAATCCACTAATAATATAATCTTCAGCTTCTTTTTCAGAAAGACCAAGAGTCATTAATTTAGTAACTTGATCACCAGCAATTTTTCCAATAGCTGCTTCATGAACTAAGTTAGCATCAATATTATTTGCAACAATTTGAGGAGTAGAAGTAACCTTAGCTTTATCCATAATTATTGCATCACATTCAACATGTCCAAAACATTCATTATTTCCAATTATATTTGAAGTAAATTCTTGAGTGGATCTATCTTTTGCAATAGCTCTTGATGTAACTTGTACACTAGAATTTTTACCATTTAGATTTACATTAAAAATAGTGCTAGCAGATTGATTATCATGTGTCATTATTTTTTCAGTAATTAATAAAGTAGTATCATCTTCTAAATTACCATTTGTAGTACGAATAGTAGAATCTACACCTTTTATTTGAACAGTTTCCATTTCTAAAGTTGACCCTTTTTTTAGATTAACAATAGTTTGTGGATTTAAAATTCTTTTACCAGTTCCAGCTCCTTCACCATAATGCTTTTCTATATACTTAACATGTGAACCTTCTTCTAAGTAAAATGTATGAATTCCATCATGTTGAGCAGTCTCACATCCAGAATTGTGAATACCACATCCTGCAACAATAACAACATCAGCATTTTTACCAATATAAAAATCATTATATACCATGTCTGAAAGTCCACTTTGTGTTAAGATAACTGGAATATGAACACTTTCATTTTTAGTATTTTCTTTAACAATAATATCAATTCCAGGCTTGTCTTGTTTTGTAATAATATTTATATTTTCAGTAGTATTACGTTCAATACCTTTACCATTAGCTCTAATATTGTAAGCACCCATAGGAGTTTTTTCTATGTCTGCTATAGTTTTTAATAAATTTTTTTCTATATTATCCATGAATAAACCTCCTTATATTTTTTTACAATGAATAGAATTGTTAGATAATATGTTTTTTAGATTACTAGAATTACTTTTATCAACAATTTCTCCATCTTTTAAAATTATTATTTCATCAGCAATATTTAAAATTCTTTCCTGATGTGAAATAGCTAAAATAGTATTTTCAGAAGTTGACTTCATTTTTTCAAAAACGTTTATTAGATTATTGAAACTCCATAAATCAATGCCGGCTTCAGGTTCATCAAAAATTGTAAGTTTTGAATTTTTGGCAATAAGCATAGCAATTTCAATTCTTTTTAACTCTCCACCAGAAAGCTTTGAATCAATTTGTCTATTAATATATTCTTTTGCACAAAGTCCAACATCAGCTAAATAGTTACAAGCCTCATTCATTTTAATACTATTACCTGAAGAAATTTCAATTAAATCTTTAACAGTTAATCCTTTAAACCTTACAGGTTGTTGAAATGCAAAGCCAATACCCAAATTTGCTCTTTCATTAATTGGTAATTTAGTAATATCTTTTCCTTCAAAAAATATTTTTCCAGAATCTGGAGTTTCCATTCCCATAATAATTTTTGCAAGTGTTGATTTTCCAGAACCATTAGGTCCGGTTATTACAGTAAATTTATTTGAATCTATTTTTAAATTTATATTATTTAATATTTGTTTATTATCTCTTGCAAATGAGATATTTTTTAATTCTAACATAAGTCCTCCTTTAACAAATTTTACCTTTATATTTTATCATGTTTTGGGGCTAGTTTCAAGGGCGGAAAGGAAAATATTATTGAGCCAAATGAGAGGTGATAGAAATATTTAATAATTTTATTGTATTGCTATTTTCCTAAAAATAATATAAAATAGCAACGAACAACAAAAAAAGGAAGTAATGCAAAATGAGTGATGTTATTGAAAAACTAATAGAACAAATATTTCCAGATTTTCAGAATACAAGCAGTCTGAAAAAGGCAATAATAAAAAAAGCAAATTTATATAAAAAAACAAATAGATTTGAAATGTTACTTAAATCAAATGAAACTATTGATATAAAGGATATACATAGTTTTGAAGAATATTTAATTAATAGATTTAAATTTGAAATTGTAATAATAAAAATAGAGTATGGGGAAGAGCCAAATGTAGATATAATTGCAAAATGGCAAGATATTATAAATTATATGGCATATAAATATCCATCAGTAAAAGCATTATTAAAAAATTCAGAAGTTATACCTGATTCTGAAAATACTATTAATATCAAATTACAATTAAAAGGTTCTGAAATACTATATGCTAGAGGAATGGATAACATTTTTTCTGAAATTATTTATAATATTTATGGTAAAAGATATAAAATAAAATATTTTGATAATCAATCAGAAGAAAAAGTTAATGAATATAAACAAAAATCTAAAATGCTTGAAGCTGAGGCTATAAAAAAGGCAAATATAGAAGCGGAAAAACAACGTAGAGAAGAGATGGCAGAAAAGAGAAAAGAAGTTGAGGCTAGAGAACAAGAATTATTGGCTAGAAGAAATCAAAACAATGGTCAAAATGGAACAACTTCAAATGGAAATTCAAATTCAGGAGTAAATAAAACAACACCAAATAATTCTACATCATCAGGAAATACATCACCAAAACCAGATTCAGTGTTAGTAGATGATGAAGAACAATCACCAGTAATTTACGGAAGAAATGCAAATATAAAAGATCCATTATTAAAAATAGTAGATTTATCAATAGATACAGGAAAAGCATGTATTGATGGTGAAATTGTTAATATGGGTGATACCCGTGAGTTAAAAACAGGAAAAGTATTAATACCATTTGATGTATATGATGGAAGTAGTACAATTACATGTAAAATATTTGCTGAGGCTGATAAAAGCAAAAATATTTTAAAAAGACTAAAAGATGCTAAAGGTGTGCGTGTATCAGCAAATGTACAATTTGACCCATTTGCAAAAGAATTAGGGGCAATAGCAAATATTGTTGTAGAAACTCAAGGAATGAAAAAGGTAGTACGTAAAGATGAAGCACCAGTAAAAAGAGTAGAATTACATATGCATACTCAAATGAGTCAAATGGATGGTATGACATCAGCAAAAGATTTAATAAAAAGAGCGATGAAATGGGGAATGAAATCAATAGCAATTACAGACCATGGTGTTGTGCAGGCATTTCCAGAGGCACATAAATTGTTGGGATTTAATAACCCAGATATGAAAGTGATTTATGGTGTTGAGGCATATTTAGTTCCAGATAAAACACCAATTGTAGCATATTCAAAAGGACAAGACATAGATACTACATATTGTGTACTAGATTTAGAAACAACAGGACTTTCATTTAGAACTGAAAAAATAACAGAAGTAGGAATAATGAAAATAAAAAATGGAGAAGTACTTGACGAATTTTCATGTTTTGTAAATCCTGAAAAACCAATACCACCAAAAGTTGTAGAGGTTACCAATATTACAGATGACATGGTAAAAGATGCAGAAACAATAGATAAAGTATTTCCTAAAATACTAGATTTTATAGGAGATTCAGTACTGGTTGCACATAATGCAGATTTTGATATTCCATTTTTAAAATATCATGGAAAACAATTAGGTTATACTCTAAATAATACATATTTAGATACATTAAGATTATCTAAAGCATTATTTCCAGAATTCAAAAAATACAAATTAGGATTAATTGCTGAAAAACTTGGAATAAAAGTAGAAGTAGCTCACAGAGCTTTAGATGATGTAGATACAACTGTAAAAGTATTTAATGTAATGATGGAAATGCTTAAAGAAAAAGGTGCAAAAACAATTGATGATATCGATATAGTTTCAGATGATGGAAATTCAAAAGATGCTTATAAAAAACTTCCAAGTTATCATGCAATTATTTTAGCTAAAGATTATGTTGGTTTAAGAAATTTATATAAATTAATATCAATTTCGCATTTACACTATTTTTACAAAAAACCACGTATATTAAAATCAATATATAAAAAATATTCAGAAGGCTTAATATTAGGAAGTGCTTGTGAAGCAGGTGAATTGTATAGAGCAATTGTTGCTGGAAAACCAGATGATGAAATAGAAGAAATTGCTAAAGATTATGATTATTTAGAGATTCAACCAAATGGCAATAATATGTTTATGGTAAGAAATGGAACAGTTCCAGATGTTCATGCACTTGAAGATATAAATAGAAAAATAGTTTCATTAGGAGAAAAATTAGAAAAATTAGTAGTAGCCACTTGTGATGTGCACTTTATGGATCCGCAAGACGAGATATATAGAAGAATTTTAATGGCAGGTCAAGGATATGCAGATAGTGATGAACAAGCACCATTATATTTAAGAACAACAGAAGAAATGCTTAAAGAATTCCAATATTTAGGTGAACAAAAAGCATATGAAGTTGTTGTAGAAAATACAAATAAAATAGCAGATATGTGTGAAAGAATAAGCCCAATTTCACCAGAAAAATGTCCACCATATATTGATAATTGTGAACAAACAATAAAAGATATTGCATACACAAAAGCACATGAATTATATGGAGATCCATTACCAGAAATTGTTCAAGAAAGATTAGATAAAGAACTAGACTCAATTATAAAAAATGGATTCTCAGTTATGTACATAATTGCTCAAAAATTAGTATGGAAGTCAAATGAAGATGGATATTTGGTAGGTTCAAGAGGTTCAGTTGGTTCATCATTTGTTGCTAATATGACAGGAATAACAGAAGTTAATTCACTTCCACCACATTATAGATGCCCAAATTGTAAACACTCAGATTTTACAGATTATGGTTATAAAAATGGATTCGACTTACCAGACAAAATATGTCCTGAATGTGGTACAAAATATGATAAAGATGGAATGGATATACCATTTGAAACTTTCTTAGGATTTAATGGTGACAAAGAACCAGATATTGACTTAAACTTTTCACGGAGAATACCAAGCAAAAGCACATAAATATACAGAAGTTATATTTGGAAAAGGAACAACATTTAAAGCAGGAACAGTTGGTACTGTTGCAGACAAAACTGCATATGGATATGTTCAAAAATACTATGAAGAAAGAGGAGTACCTGTTAATAAACCTGAAATTGTAAGAATTGCACAAGGGTGTACAGGAATAAAAAGAACAACTCGGACAACATCCGGGTGGAATTATAGTTGTTCCAAAAGGAAGAGAAATATATGAATTTACACCAGTTCAACATCCAGCGGATGACCCTAATTCTGATATTATAACAACACATTTTGATTATCACTCTATAGACCAAAACTTATTAAAACTAGATATATTAGGTCATGATGATCCTACTATAATAAGAATGCTTCAGGATATTACAGGTATTGATCCACAAAAAATACCATTAGATGATAAAGAAACAATGTCTATATTTTCATCAACAGAGGCTTTAGGAATAACACCAGAACAAATTAAATCACCAGTAGGAAGCTTTGGAGTTCCAGAATTTGGAACAAAATTTGTTAGACGGAATGCTTGTTGATACAAAACCAACAACATTTGATGAATTAATTCGTATATCAGGTCTATCACATGGTACAGATGTATGGCTTGGAAATGCTCAAAGCTTAATAGAAGCAGGAACAGTTACATTAAATGAAGCAATATGTTGTAGGGATGATATTATGATTTACTTAATAAAACAAGGCTTACCACCAAACCCAGCATTTAAAATAATGGAAACAGTTCGTAAGGGTAAAGCATTAAAAGACCCAGAAAAATGGGCTGAATATAAAGAATTAATGAAAGAACATAATGTACCAGATTGGTATATAAAATCTTGTGAAAAAATTAAATACATGTTCCCAAAAGCCCATGCTGCAGCATATGTAACAATGGCATTTAGAATAGCATGGTTTAAAGTACATATTCCAAAAGCGTATTATTCAGCATATTTTTCAATAAGAGCAAAACAATTTGATAGTGAAATAATGTGCCATGGAAAAGAACGTGTAAAAAATAAAATGAAAGAAATAGAATTAGCAGGAAATGCAGCTTCAAACAAAGAGCAAGAAATGTATCCTGTTCTAGAACTTGTTTTAGAAATGTATGAAAGAGGTATAAATTTTTTACCAATTGATTTATATAAATCACATCATTCAAAATTCTTAATGGAAGATGAAGGGATTAGACCTCCATTAGATGCTATACCTGGATTAGGACCAATAGATGCAGAAAATATTTACAAGGCAGCTTTAAATGGAGAATTTATGTCTATTGATGAACTAAGAATTCGTGCTAAAGTCGGAAAAGTCGCAATTGAAACAATGAGAGGAGTAGGGTTACTTGATGGAATGAGTGAAAGTAACCAATTGAGTTTGTTTGGGTAAAATTATTTTTACTAAAACTAAAGTGTTATATAAAGGAGGAATAATGAGTTTAATAGAAGTTTTAACACCTAAAAATATAATAATTTATCTATTAATAATAAATTTGGTATCATTCTTATCTATGGGAATAGATAAATGGAAAGCTAAAAGAGGTGCATGGAGGATTCCTGAACAAACATTGATTTCAATGGTGTTGTTAGGTGGTGGAATAGGTGGAATTTTAGGAATGTACGCGTTTAGACATAAAACTAAAAAGCCTAGGTTTTATGTAGGATTTCCTATAATTTTGATTTTAGAAATTATAATTGCTATATATATTATAGTTAGATATTAATATAAATTTAAATAAAGTATTGCCAAGAATTAACCTCATATGTTAAAATTGTTAACAATAATCATAAAAGGGGGAAAATAAAATGGCCAAAATTCTAAAAGATATATCAAGAACATTTAATGAATTTCTATTAATACCAAATTTAACAGACGAAAGATGTATACCAAGTAATGTAAGTTTAAAAACACCATTAGTGAAATTTAAAAAAGGTGAGCAACCAAAATATTATGAGAACATTCCGTTCGTTTCTGCTATAATGCAAGCTGTTTCAGGAGAAAAAATGGCTATTGCTTTGGCGCGCGAAGGTGGATGTTCTTTTATTTATGGGTCACAATCAATAGAATCACAAGCAGAGATGGTAAGAAGAGTAAAAAAGCATAAAGCAGGTTTCATAGACAGTGATTCAAATGTAAAAAGTGGAACAAAAATAAAAGAAGTAATTGAACTAATAAATAAAACAGGTCATTCAACAGTAACAATTACAGAAGATGGAACAAGTAATGGAAAATTAATAGGTTTAGTTACAGATAAAGACTACCGCATATCAAGAGTAAATATGGAAGATCCAATAGATATGTATATGACTCCACGTAAGAATTTAGTTTGTGCAAAAAAAGGAATTAGTTTATCAGAAGCAAATGATATTATATGGAATAACAAAATAAGTTGTTTGCCAATATTGGATGAAAACGATAATTTGGAATATCTTGTATTCAGAAAAGATTATGAAGAAAGAAAAAATAACCCAGATTCATTGTTAGATCAAAACAAAAGATATATAGTAGGTGCAGGAATAAATACAAGAGATTATGAACAAAGAATTCCAGCACTAGTAGAAGCAGGAGTAGACCTAATTTGCTTGGACTCATCTGATGGATATTCAGTGTGGCAAAAAAATACAATAGAGTGGATTAGAAAAAATTATGGTGAAGATGTAAAAATAGGTGCAGGAAATGTAGTTGATAAAGAAGGGTTCTATTATTTGGCTGAAGCTGGTGCTGACTTTATAAAAGTAGGAGTAGGTGGAGGCTCTATATGTATTACTCGTGAACAAAAAGGCATAGGACGTGGACAAGCAAGTAGTTTAATGGATGTAGTAGATGCTAGAAATGAGTATTTTGAAAGAACAGGTATATATATTCCAATTTGTTCAGATGGAGGAATAGTACATGATTATCATATTACATTATCTTTAGCAATGGGGGCAGATTTTGTAATGATGGGGAGATATTTTGCTCGTTTTGATGAAAGCCCTACTCGTGTTGTAAAAATGAATGGAAACTTTTATAAAGAATATTGGGGTGAAGGTTCAAACCGTGCTAGAAACTGGCAAAGATATGATTTAGGTGAAACTGAGAAAAATAAACTTTCTTTTGAAGAAGGCGTAGATTCTTATATTCCATATGCAGGTTCTTTAAAAGAAAATTTAGCAATTACTGTTAGTAAAATAAAATCAACCATGTGTAATTGTGGTTCTATTAGTATTCCTGAATTACATGAAAAGGCTAGATTAACTTTAGTTTCTAACATTAGTATTAAAGAAGGAAGTGCACATGATGTAGTTCTTAAAAATATGCAAGCAGAAGAATAGGAGGAAAAACATGGAAAAGGAATTAATTTTAATAATAGATTTTTATGGACAATATAATCAACTAATTGCTAGAAGAGTACGTGAATGTAATGTATATTCAGAAATTGTTCCATTTAATACTAGTATAGAAAAAATTAAAGAAAAAAGGCCAAAAGGAATTATTTTCACTGGTGGACCAGCTAGTGTTTTTGAGAATGGAGCACCAAAATGTGACAAAGAAATTTTTGAATTAGGTATACCTATTTTAGGAATTTGCTATGGAATGCAACTTATGACATACATGCTTGGTGGAAAAGTTAAAAAAGCTGATAAACGCGAATATGGTGTTACAAATGTTAGTATAAAAAACAGTTCAAAGTTATTTAATGGTTTTAAAAATAAAAATAATTGTTTAATGAGTCATACGGATTTTGTAGAACAAACACCACAAGGATTTGAAAATATTGCAAAAACTGAACTTTGTCCAATTGCTGGAATGCAAAATATTTCAAAAAAACTATATGGAATTCAATTTCACCCAGAAGTTAATCATACAGAAAATGGAATTAATATTATAAAAAATTTTGTATGCACTATTTGTGGATGTGCTGGAAATTGGAAAATGAGTTCTTTGGCTGAACAGACTATAGAAAATTTAAGAAAGAAAATAGGCAATAAAAAAGCATTATGTGCGTTATCTGGAGGTGTAGATTCTTCAGTTGCAGCTGCATTAGTTAATAAAGCTATTGGTAATAACTTAACATGTATTTTTGTTGACCATGGATTATTAAGAAAAAATGAAGCAAAAGAGGTCGAAGAAATATTTACTAAAAACTTTAATGTTAATTTTGTAAAAGTAGATGCAAAAGAAAGATTTTTAAACAAACTTGCAGGAATATCAGATCCTGAGCAAAAAAGAAAAATAATTGGTGAGGAATTTATTCATGTGTTTGAAGAAGAGGCTAAAAAGATTGGTACTGTAGATTATTTAGTACAAGGAACCATATATCCAGATGTAATAGAAAGTGGTGTTGGTGTAGGAGCAAAAATTAAAAGCCATCACAATGTAGGTGGACTTCCTGAACATGTGAATTTTAAAGAAATAGTAGAACCATTAAGAGATTTGTTTAAAGATGAAGTAAGAAAAGTAGGAATAGAACTTGGATTACCAGAATTCTTAGTATATCGTCAACCATTTCCAGGACCAGGATTAGCAATTCGTGTTATAGGAGATATAACAGATGAAAAATTAGAAATATTAAAAAATGCAGATGCAATTTTCAGACAAGAAGTGGAAAATGCCAAACTGAATAGAGAGATAAATCAATATTTTGCAGTACTTACAAATATTAGAAGTGTAGGTGTTATGGGAGATGAAAGAACTTATGATTATACAATTGCATTAAGAGCTGTAACTACTTCAGATTTTATGACTGCACAATGGAGTAAAATTCCATATGAAATCTTAGAAAAGGTATCTAGTAGAATAGTAAATGAGGTAAAACATGTAAATAGGGTTGTTTATGATATTACAGGTAAACCTCCGGCTACTATTGAATGGGAATAAGCAATACTTGGTAAGATTTTTTGCAAATACTTGACAATAAATAATTAATTACATATAATATCAATATAAAATTTTAGGAGGAGCATAAATGAAAAAAATAGTAAGTTTATTAGTATTAGGCTGTATATTAATTACAATGGCAATTTTATTAACTGGATGTGAAACAAAAAAATCTTATACATATGATGTTGAAACAGGGGATAAAATAAAAATTACATTAAAAACAACAGGCGGATATAATATGACATCAGATTTACCGATAGAATTTAGCAAAGATGATGATGTAATTTCAAAAGGTTCATTTGGTAAAGAAGAACTATATGATACATATGTTGAGGCAATAAAAGATGAGGATGATGCAGAAATTATTGAAGAAAAAAGCAATAAAACTATTGAATATGTTTTCTATGAGTATAACAATAAGGAGTATAATTATATAATAAAAATAAAAGATTCTAATACATGTTTTATACTTGGAAACAAAGAAAGTAAAAAATCTGCACAAGAAATATTTAATAGAATAAGTTTTGATGTAGAAAAATAAATTCATATTAATAATAAAAAAATTAAACTGTTGATATAAGAGAGTAGTATTATTGGAAACTCTAGCGAATTGGGAATGGTGGAAGCCAATAGTGAAAAATAATATGAAAAGAGCTTATTAGGGATTATTTGAAATGTATTATAAAAAACAGTTATATACAAAGTAGAATAATACGGAAAACTCGCCGTTATAGAGATTTAGAGTGATTTATATATAAATATATAAATAACTAAAGTGGTACCGTGCTGTAAAAGCACCTTTAGGCAATAAGAATTTAATTTCTTATTGCCTTTTATGATGCAACAAAAAAATTGCTGTAATAAAATTTATTATAATAAAAATGTCATATAAATGATTAAGTATATGAAAAATAAAAATAGGGAGGAAAAAATATGTTAAAATTTAAAAAAGAAATTGCAAAATTTATTGCAAATGCAGTAAAACTTGATGAAAATGAATTGGAAAGTTATATAGAAGTTCCAAAAGATAGTACAAATGGAGATTATGCTTTTCCGTGTTTTAGATTAGCAAAAGAATTAAAAAAATCTCCAGTTATAATTGCTAATGATATTAAAGAAAAAATAGTATTAGATGAAAGTATTATTGAAAAAGTTGAAGTTGTTTCTGGATATTTGAATTTTTACGTTAATAAACAAAAAATGGCAAGTGAAGTCATAGGTGAAATGTTAAAAAATGAAGATTATGGAAAATCAAATGTAGGAAATGAAAAAAATATTGTAATAGATTATTCAGCACCAAATATAGCAAAACCTTTTCATATAGGGCATTTGCGTTCAACTGTAATAGGAGGAGCTTTATATAAAATATATAAATATTTAGGATATAATACTATAGGAATAAATCACCTAGGTGATTATGGAACACAATTTGGAAAAATGATTGAAGGATATAAATTATGGAAAGATGAGTATAATCTTGAAAAAAATCCAATAGACCAAATGATGGATATTTATATAAGAATAAATAATTTATGCAAGGAAGATGAAAAAGTTCTTGAAAATTGTAGAAATAATTTCAAAAAATTAGAAGATGGTGATCCATATTGTGTAGAATTATGGGAAAAATTTAAACAATTAAGTTTGAAGGAATTCCAAAGAGTATATGAATTATTAGATTCAAAATTCGATTCATGGAATGGAGAAGCATTTTATTCAGATAAAATGCAAGAAGTAATTGACATATTAGAAAAAACAGGCAAATTGGAAGAATCACAAGGAGCAAAAATAATTAATTTAGAAGATAAAGGAATAAATACTCCTATTATTATAAAAAAATCAAATGATTCAACAACATATGCTACACGTGACCTAGCAGCAATTTTATATAGATCAAGAACATATGATTTTGATAAAGCTTTATATGTAGTATCATATGAACAAAACTTACATTTTAAACAAGTATTTGAAACAGCAAAATTATTAGGAATAGATGAAAAATATACAAAAGGATTAGAACATGTTTCATTTGGAATGGTTCTTCTTCCAACAGGAAAAATGTCAACAAGGGAAGGTACTGTAGTAAAACTAGAAGATTTACTAGATGAAGCAATACAAAGAGCAAAAACTGTTATAGAAACGAAAAATCCTGAACTTGAAAACAAAGATGAAGTAGCAAAAAAAGTAGGAATTGGAGCAGTAATATTTAATGATTTATCAAACAGTAGAATTAAAGATGAAATTTTTGATTGGAATACAATTTTGAATTTCCAAGGTGAAACTGGTCCATATATACAATACACATACGTTAGAACAAAAAGCATAATAGAAAAATCTGGAAACAAATTTGAAGATATACAAAATAGCGATATTTTTAGAAATATAAAATTAGAATATTTACAAGATGAAGAAGCACAAAATATATTAAAACTAATTTATAATTTTGAAGAAATATTAAAACAAGTTACAGAAAAAAATGAACCTTCAATATTATCTAGGTATTTAATAGATGTTGCAAAAGCTTACAGCAGTTATTACAATAATAATAAAATTATAGTTGAAGATACAGATATAAAAAATGCACGTATATTTATAACATATGCAACAGGAAAAATACTTGAAATTGGTGCTAGTTTACTTGGAATGAAAATGCCGGACAAAATGTAAACTGAATGTAAAGTTTTCATAAAAAGAATATATAACACTCTGTGGATAACTAATAAAAAATAGTATAGCAATATCAGTTATTCACAGAGTTATCCACATTATCCACAGGATATAAAATGTAGAATTCTGTAAACTGTACGAAAATTATGTATATTTTGAAAGTAAACTTTTAAGAAAAATATATTTTGAAAAATAAGTTTTAGAAATTAATGCTTTAAAAAATAAGTTTTTAAAATTAATATTTTGAAAATGTTTGAAAAAACTTTTTTCAAAAACAAAATTCTAAAACTTATTTTTTTGTAATTGTATTTGCATATTTTGAAAACTAAAGAATACACATTATGTATAAAATAAATTCTACAGAAAAAGTAACATTTCTGTAATAATGTGGAGGTACAGATGAGGACAAATGTAAGATACAATTCAAAATATATAAGTAATTTTAAAAATGTTATAATGCAACATATTAATTTAAATTTAAAAGATTATTTAATATTATCAATAATTTTTGTAATTGGAGTAATGGTTGGAGTTGTTGTTATAAATAATTCTAATGAACAAAGTAAAAGTGAAATTAGTGGTTATATAAATAGTTTTATAGAAACAATTAAAGAAGAAAAATATGAAGTAGACAAAAACAAATTAACAAAAATCTCTATTATAGAAAATTTAAAATTTGTGGGAATAATTTGGTTAGCCGGTTCAACTATAATAGGAATACCTTTAATTTATATTATAACTTCATATAAAGGATTTTGTATAGGATATACAATTTCAGCAATAATAGCTAGTTTAGGACCATGGAAACGGAATGCTATTTTCACTAGCATCATTATTTTTGCAAAATATTATTGTAATACCAATAATTTTAATGTTAAACGTAAGTGCTTTAAAATTATACAGAACATTAATTAAAGAAAATAAAAATTCAAATGTAAAAACAGAACTAATAAGACATACAACATTATGTTTAGTACTAATAGTACCGTTAATAGTAGCGTCTCTAGTAGAAGTGTATATTTCTAGTAGTTTGATATGTTTATATAATTAATAAAAATATATAAAAAATATGAAAATACTCTTTACTTTTTACCAAAAATTTGATATAACATATATAGTTTATGTAAATTGTATGAAGTTTACAAATAATATTTAATGTAAGGGAGCTAAAAAAATGGAAAAGCAAATCAAATTATTTTTGGAGTTTCTTCAAAATGACAAGAAATTATCAGATAACACACTTCAATCATACAAAAGAGATATAAATCAATTTGAAAAATATGTTGAAGAAAATCAAATTAATTATATAAAAGTAGATGAAAAAATAGTAAAAGAATATTTAGAATTCTTACAAAATATTGGAAAAAAATCATCAACAGTATCAAGAAATTTAGCATCAATAAGATCTTTTTATCAATACTTAGTTAGAACAAAAATAGTTTTACAAGATCCAACTAATAATATACAAGCACCAAAAATAGAAAAAAGAGTACCTAGCATATTAACAGCTAAGGAAGTTGAATTACTTTTAGACCAACCACAAGATGTAGATCTAAAGGGAATTAGAGATAAAGCAATGCTTGAATTTGCTTATGCTACAGGAATGAGAGTAACAGAAATTATTTCTTTAAATATAGAAGACGTTAATTTTGAAGAAGCTTATGTATCATGTAAAACAGGTGTAAAACAAAGAAATATACCTTTAGGAACAATGTCATTAAAAGCATTAAAAGAATATGTTAACGAAGCTAGACCATATTTAATTAAAGATGAGAATGTTAAATCATTATTTGTTAATATAAATGGAAAAAGATTAACAAGACAAGGATTTTGGAAAATAGTTAAATATTATAAAGAACAAGCTCATATAACTAAAGACATTACACCACACGTTTTAAGACATTCATTTGCAACACATTTATTACAAAATGGTGCAGACTTAAAAGCTATACAAACAATGCTTGGTCATTCAGATATATCATCAACACAAGTATACATGCAATTCCAAGATGAAGGATTAAAAAATGTGTATAGAAACACACATCCAAGAGCATAATATATAATATATACATAATACGCTAATGATAAATATAATTATTTTAAGAGGGAGTAGCTTGAAAACTACTAATCAACAATTCGAAATTTCTGGTTAGTAACCTAGTTTTATAGTTTATAAAAAGGTAAGCAAGACTTTTAAAAATATTTAGGCAATTTACTGTCTAAATATTTTTGAAAGCCTTTTTTTATGCTTTACAATTCCCAACTAACACACTGAATATTAAAATTACCCAAAACCATAATATAAATAACATCCCTACATTACCAATCAAACACTTGCTACCAAAAAACTATAGAGTAGGCAAAATAAAATATATTAAAATGTAGTGGATGCGCAGTTTGGTAGCGCGAGCACTCACACATTTTAACACCCAAAAACGACCAGCAAAGAAACGGAATTTTAATATATTTTATTTTGCCGACCCATTGCAAAAGCATAATTAAATTTTATTTTGCGTCCCATTGCAAAAGCACAATTAAAAGACCTTAACCAAAAATTTCAAAAAAAAGTTGTAATCCCCACAACACATATGATAAAATTTCAACAATACTGAGAGGTGATTTTTAGTGTAAAAATATCTTACAAAAATTAATAAAACATTTGAAAAATAAGGGAGGATTTAATAATGAAAAAAAATTGGTACAATAAGTCCAAAGAAGAGGTACTAAAAGAATTCAATATACAAGAAGAAAACGGTTTATCAGATTCGCAAGTAGCAAACAATCGCGAAAAATATGGTTATAATGAATTACAAGCTCAAAAGAAAAAGAGTTTGTTTATAAAATTCTTAGAACAGTTTAAGGATTTTATGATTATAGTTCTTATTATAGCAGCCATCATTTCAGGTGTTATAGGATATATTGAAGATGGAAGCATTACAGATTCAATAATCATTTTAATAGTGGTTATAGTAAATGCTATAATCGGTGTAGCTCAAGAAGCAAAAGCTGAAAAATCTTTGGAGGCACTACAAAAATTAAGTAGCCATTCAGCAAAAGTAGTAAGAAATGGTAATTTAACTGTAGTTCCATCAAAAGACTTAGTCCCAGGAGATATAGTAGTCTTAGACACTGGTGACTTTGTTCCAGCAGATTTAAGAATTATAGAAGCTATTAATTTAAAATCACAAGAAGCATCATTAACTGGTGAATCTGTTCCATCAGAAAAAAGTGCTGTAGTAATAGAGGAAGAAAAAGTTGGTGTTGGTGATAGAGATAATATGCTATTTTCTTCTAGTTTAATAACATATGGTAGAGGAAAAGGAATAGTTGTTGAAACAGGTATGAATACTGAAGTCGGAAAAATTGCAGGTATTATAAGTAATACAGTTAAATCTGAAACACCACTTCAAACTAAATTAAATAAATTAGGTAAAACATTAGGAATAGCAGCTTTGGCAATTTGTGTAGTCATTTTTATAATTGGTTTATTATATGGAAAAAATGCAATGGATATGTTCATGACAGCAGTAAGCCTAGCAGTTGCAGCAATTCCAGAAGGTTTAGCTGCTGTATCTACAATTGTTTTAGCTATAGGTGTTCAAAGAATGGTTAAGAAAAACGCCATAATAAAAAAATTACCAGCTGTTGAAACATTAGGAAGTGCTACAGTAATTTGCTCAGACAAAACAGGTACTTTAACACAAAATAAAATGACAGTTGAAAAAGTTTTCTATGATGGAAAACTAGTTGATATGAAAGATATAAAAGATGAAGACATAAAAGATGATTTAGAAAGATTAACATATATAAGCATGTTATGTAATGATACAAAAGTAAGTGCAAGTAATGAGTTAACAGGTGATCCAACAGAAACAGCATTAATTGACATGGGATTCAAATTAAATTTTGCACCAGATTTTTATGTATCATATCCAAGAGTTGAAGAGGTTCCATTTGATTCAAATAGAAAATTAATGACAACAGTTCATCAAAGAGGAAATAAATATTTAGTATATACTAAAGGTGGAGTTGATGAATTATTAAAAAGATGTAACAAGTATTTATTTAATAGTGAAATAAAAGAAGATTTAGGAAATTACAAACAAGAAATTTCTATTCAAAATGAAGAAATGGCAAAAAATGCATTAAGAGTATTAGCAATGGGATATAAAGAATTAGATCATATGCCATCTAAAGAAGAAATGAAAAACATTGAGTCTGATTTGATTTATGTTGGTATGGTAGGAATGATAGATCCACCAAGAGAAGAAGTAAAAGTGGCTGTTGCAAAATGTAAAACAGCAGGAATAAAAACTGTTATGATTACTGGTGACCACAAAATTACAGCAACAGCTATAGCAAAAGCATTAGGAATTATGGAAGATGGAGATGAGGCTATAACAGGTAATGAATTAGATGAAATGTCTGATGATGAACTAATAAAAAGAGTTAGAAAAATTTCAGTATATGCAAGAGTTTCACCAGAACATAAAGTTAGAATAGTTAAAGCATGGCAAGCAAATGGTGAAACAGTAGCTATGACAGGTGATGGTGTAAATGATGCCCCAGCATTAAAAACAGCTGACATTGGTTGTGCGATGGGAATAGTAGGTACAGATGTTTCAAAAGAAGCGGCAGATGTAATTTTAACTGATGATAATTTCTCTACAATTGTTTCTGCAGTTGAAGAGGGAAGACGTATATATGGAAACATTTTAAAAGCAATACAATTTTTATTATCAAGTAATGTTGGAGAAATTATTATATTATTTATAGCTATTTTAATAGCACCATTACTTTCTAAACAATTTGGAATAGATATAAGTTTAATAGAACCATTATTACCAATTCATATTTTATGGATAAACTTAGTAACAGATTCATTACCAGCTTTAGCATTAGCAGTTGATCCAGCTGAAAAAGATATAATGAATAAAAAGCCAAACAAAAAAGAAAAAGGCATATTTACAAAAGGAATGACATGGAGAATTGTATATCAAGGATTAATGATAGGTTTATTAACATTAGCAGCATTTATAATAGGTTTAGGAACAAAAAATGTACCACAAGTAGAAGGTATGACAACAGAACAAGTACGTGTTTCAATAGGTCAAACAATGGCATTTATTGTTCTTGCTTTATCAGAACTAGTTCATGTATTTAATATTAGAAATAATAGTAAATCTATATTTAAAACTGGTATATTTAATAATGGTAAACTAATACTTGCAATTTTAGTATCTGCTTCATTAATGTTTGTTGTATTATTAGTGCCTGCTTTAAGAAATATATTTAGTATAGTTCCAATGCCAGTTGAAAATATTGTTGAAACAATTTGCCTGGTTTTAGCTCCTGCGGCTATTGTTGAAATATTTAAGTTATTTAAAATCAATACAATTAAAGGTGAATAATATAAAAATATAAAAGGAGGAATATCTATATGAGTTTAGAAGAAATAAAAAATGCATTATTAAATAAACAATTAATAATATCAGTTCTTACAGTTATAATATCAATAATGATACTTATGTTATTTAAAAGAATTATAAATAGAAGAATAAAAATAATAGAAAAGCAAAAAATGCATAATTATAGAAAAAGAAAAACATATTTAAAATTATTAAATCATATTTCAAATTATGTAGTAATAATATTTGATTTAATATTTGTTTTACAAATATATGGAATTAATGTAACATCAATAGTAGCAGGACTAGGAATAGTATCTATCATAGTAGGTTTAGCTCTACAAGATGCATTTAAAGACATAATTATGGGATTTAATATAATTGTAGATAATTATTTTTCAATAGGTGATGTAATAAGAATTGGTGATGTAGAAGGAAAAGTTCTGGAACTAGGGTTAAAAGCTACAAAAATTAAAGATATTAATACAGATGGAATTTTAGTAATTGCTAATAGAAATATTACACAAGCATTAAATATTTCAAATGTAATGGATATAGATATTCCAATTGGATATAATGAAAATACACAAAAAATTGAAAAAATAATAGACGAAATAATTATAAAAGTAAAAGAAAATAATAATATAGAAGACGCAAAATACGTTGGAATTAATAAGTTTGGAGATTCTGCAATATATTATAAAATAAGACTATGGTGCAAACCAGAAGATAAATTTACTGTAAAAAGATTTGTATTAAGAACTATAAAATTAGATTTAGATAAAAATGAAATTGAAATACCATATATGCAAGTTGATGTTCATAATAAATAAAAATGTTGTAAATATTAAATATAAAAATGGTAAATAAAAGAGTTATTTGAGTAGAAAATTAGTGAACAATAAAAAGACTGTTAGAATTATGATATTGCATAATTCTAACAGTTTTTGTTATATAATAAATTTTATTAAACTACATATAAATAAATAGAAAAAAATTGTAAAATACTGCCTGCTAGTACAAAAAAGTGCCATATTGAGTGCATGTATTTTATTTTTTTACCAAGACCAAATATTATAGCTCCTATTGTGTAAATTATTCCACCTAAAACTAAAAGAACTATTCCATTTTTATCAACACAATTACATATATCTTTAAAAGCAAAAATAATTAACCATCCCATACATAAATAGCATATCATAGATAAAATCTTATATTTTTCTAAATTAATGGCATTTAATGTTATTCCTAAAATTGTAACAGACAATATAATAGAAAAAATTGTCCAACCTAAAGCACCATTTAAAGAAACTAAAACATATGGTGTATAAGAACCAAATATTAGTAAAAATATACTACAATGGTCAAATACTCTAAACACTTTTTTTGCTTTACATGTTGGTTTGAAACTATGATATAAAGTTGACATTGTGTATAAAATAATTAGCATTGTTCCATATAAACATGAGCTTACAACAGCTATTGCGTTATGATGTTTCGCAGATGCAACTACTGTTAATACTAATGCTGCAATACTAAGAAGTGCACCAATTCCATGAGAAATTGCACTTATTAGTTCTTCAGATAAAGAATATTTTGGAATTGATATTTCCTTTTTTAATTTGTTGTTCATAATAAATTTCATTCCTTTCCAAAGGAATACATTCAATTTGAAATTATAATTTTTCTCAAACTAAATCTCCTTTAAACAAAACACTTAATAACTAAATTAGTAACTAAATAAGGAACTAAATTAATAATTAAATTTGTAATTTATTATATCATATGTATTATATGATATATGACTAAAGAGTCGGTGATTAGGATTAAACGTGTACAATTATTCCTCAGAAAAGCATTGGTAGAAAGTTGCTTTTTTTAATATTTTAAATAATAATAAATAATAGATAGTAGAGGAGGATTGAGACATTATGAAAAATAAAAGAATTATTTATGCTATTGTAGCATCCGTGATAATGATAAGTGTTATTATTATCGTTGTTATAAAAAATAAAAATCCAGAATTAAAGGAGAATACGGTTTATGAACCAAAAACAATAATAGAACAAATATTAGCAACTAATCCAGATAAAAAATATTTAAAATTAAAAGGTGGAGAAATATTAAACGAAGATACTAATTTTAGTGAATATGCCTTTATAAGTAATAATTCAATATATATTTTCAATCCTCAAAAATTAGATAACGGAGAATTTGAATACAAAAAGGTATATGACATAGATAAAAATATTAAGGTTATGAATATTACACCAAACTATGGAGCAGACATTAAATTTATTGATTATAATGATACATTATATACATTACATGATGAAAATCTAGATAATAAAGTTAGAGATAGCTATGATATGTATCTAAATGCAGATTATAAACTTAGTGATTATCTTAAATGGGAATATTCAACTTCTTTCCTTGGCAAAAAAATTGATTATGACTTTGTGTCTAATTATGTTTATGTAAAAGATAATATTTTATATAGATTATTATATAATTCTAATGATAAATACCCAACTATTGATAAAGTTAGTGGTAATTATGAAGGTGAGAAAGTAATTAGAATATACAATGAGAGAATACTTAAAACTGATAAAGGTTTCTATGAGATAATGAGTTATTTTGATACTAATTTAAATAAAACAGTTACAACTACTGTTAAGATTAATATGTTAACTAAATACTATGATGAGATATTAACATTTACATATAAATATGTAGTTTTAAAAGATTATACTCTTATACCTATAAATGATGTTATGGAAAGCAGAGTGAGAGATTACTCATATGATTCTTTTATGAGTGGATTTAATTATATGAATGAAGTTAAGTATGAGGAATAAAGAACTACTTCAATAGTAGTTCTTTATTAAATTTATTCAAGAATTGGTGGAATAAAATTCTCAATTGCATTTCGTAGTTTTGGATGATGAATTACAAAATGAATAGAAGGACTATTTGCTTTTGAGATGATTGGTGCGACGATTTTATCTTATGGAGCGGTTAAGCAACAGCTTACGAACCATAACGCTCTCTTTCTAAAAATATTATATATGAAATCCTATTAAATTTCAATGGGAGTATGGAAATATTCCCATATTTATTGTATAATTTATGCATATGAAGTCTTTAATATATAAATGATTGGAGGAAGCTAATGAGTAATGAATTAATAAAAAGCGATAATGAAATAAATAATATTTTTGATAATATCAAAGATTTAGTTATAAATAGTAGAAATAAAGTATATCAAACTGTAAATACAGAAATGCTTAATTTATATTGGAATATAGGAAAAGCAATTATGGAAATACAGCAAGGTGATGAAAGAGCAAATTATGGTGATGCTGTACTTGATAAATTATCTCAAAAATTAACTAATGAGTTTGGCAAAGGGTTTTCTTCAAGGAATTTAAGAACAATGAGAAAATTTTACCTAATGTATCCAATTTGGAAGACAGTGTCTGCCAAATTGAGTTGGTCGCATTATTTGGAATTAATTAAAATAGATGAAGAACCTAAAAGAAATTTTTATTTAAATGAATGTATCAACTCTAAATGGAGTGTTAGAGAACTTCAAAGACAAAGAGATTCACTACTTTATGAAAGATTAACTTTATCTGCTGATAAAGAAAAAATATTAGAATTATCTGAAAAAGGACAAATATTAAAAACAAGTAAAGATTTAGTTAAAGACCCTTTTGTATTGGAATTTTTAGATATAAAAGAAAATACAGACTATTTAGAATCTGATTTAGAAAAAAATATCATAGAACATTTAAAAGAATTCTTATTAGAACTAGGAAAAGGCTTTAGTTATGTTGGAAATCAAGTAAGATTAACACTAGAAGAAGATCATTTCTATCCAGATTTAGTTTTTTATAATAGACTTTTAAGATGCTTTGTTATTATTGATTTAAAAATTGGGAAAGTGTCTCATCAAGATATAGGACAAATGCAAATGTATGTTAATTATTATGATAGAGAGATAAAACAAGAAGATGAAAATCCGACAGTAGGAATATTATTATCAACAAATAAAAATGAAACAGTTGTAAAATATACTTTACCAGAAGATAATAAAACGATATTCTCTTCTGAGTATAAATTACATATGCCAACAGAACAAGAATTAATTAGTGCTGTTGAAGAAGAAAAGAAAAACTTTGAATTAAATGAAGAAAATTAATTGTGGCGAATTAAAGATAATCGCTAAATAGTAATTTGTATTTATAAATTAGAAAGAGAGGAATATTTATGAGTAGTAAACAAAAAGTCTTTATTGTAATAGGAATGATAGTAATTATAGGAGTAAGTTTTGTAGTTGGTTTATTTATAGGGCAACAAAATGCTCCAAAGAATGATTTAGCAATTAGGAAAGTAGTTGGGCAAACATTTTATGCAAATATTGAAAGTATAAAGCAATACAATGATGGTAGCTTCCACATTAATGTAAAAGGACTAGAAATAAACGACATAAATTATAGAGGAAATTTCACTTTTAAAGTAGATAATAGTATGGATATGACTTGGAGAGGCGAAAAGATTAAAGTTTCAGATTTCAAAGTGGGAAACAATATTGCAATTACTTTTACTGACGAAATGCTTACATCTATTAGTCCTACTCCATTAACAGAAGTTGTTAAAATACAAATTTTAGATGATGAAAGATAGAGAAAAATTACAATTTAGTGATTTGTTAGATAAATAGTAATTTGTCGCTGAGGTTGAATTTTAAAATTTAAATAAAAAATTATAATTTTTTGAGGTGGGTATATAAAATATGCTCATTTTTTATTATGTTAATTAAATATTGTATAATATAGGTAGAGTTCTATATATTGTAAATTATGGAAAAATGTAAGGAGGTAATTGCCATGAGAGAATTGTTTGTTGAAAAAGTAATTGATACAACAGGAGAATTTTTAGACAATAACCAAAGAATAAAATTAAAAGAGATACTTACAGAAATATGTTTAAATTATCACATTGAAATATTAGAACAAAGCCAAAAACAAGAAATACAAAAGAACAATCAAGAAATATTAAATAAATTTATATCATCAAAAGAAATTGAAGGCTGTTCAGTTAGAACATTAAAATATTATAAAGATAATATAAGCAAAATGCTAGATACTGTAAATCTTCCAATAGATGAAATTACAACGGAAACATTAAGAAATTATTTATCAAATTATAAAAACAATTCAACTGCTGGTATGGTAACAATAGATAATATAAGAAGAACATTATCAAGTTTTTTTGCTTGGTTGGAAAATGAAGATTATATTATCAAAAGTCCAGTTAGAAGGATTCACAAAGTAAAAGCAATAAAAAAAGTAAAAGAAACATTAACAGATGAAAATTTAGAAAAATTGAGAGATACTTGTTCAAATGTAAGAGATTTTGCAATATTAGAACTATTAATTTCAACTGGTATGAGGGTTGGAGAACTTACTAGATTAAATATAGCTGATATGAATTTTCAAGAAAGAAGTTGTATTGTTTTAGGTAAAGGTAATAGTGAAAGAGAAGTTTATTTTAGTGCAAAAAGCAAAATGTATATAAAGAAATATCTTGAAACGAGAACTGATAATAACGAAGCGTTATTTGTATCACTTATAAAACCATATAACAGATTAGGAATATCTGGAGTAGAAATAGCCATCAGAAATCTTGGAAAAGAAGCTAATATAAATAAAGTTCATCCTCATAAATTTAGAAGAACAATGGCAACGATGGCTATTGATAAAGGTATGCCAATAGAACAAGTTCAAAAATTATTGGGACATATAAAAATAGATACTACAATGGAATATGCAATGGTAAATCAAAATAATGTAAAAAATTCACATAGAAAATATATTACTTAAGGTGTGAGGGAATTTTATAAAATATGAAACTAAAAAATTGATTTGAAGAGATATTTACAAAAAAAAATATTTATGCTACAATACTAACTGGAGGTAGAAAAGATGGAACATATATTAAAATTACAACCTAAATATTTTGATTATATTAACAATGGCACAAAAAGAATAGAATTGAGGCTATATGACGAAAAAAGACAAAAAATTGATATTGGAGATACTATAATTTTTCAAAAAGAACCTGAATTAGAAACGACTATGAAAGTTAAAGTTATAGGTTTATTAAGATACAATACATTTGAAGAATTATTTGAGGATTTTGATATAGAAATAATGGCTGATAAATCAATGACTAAGCAAGAATTGCTAAATGTATTAGAAGAATTTTATACACCAGAAAAACAAAAACAATATGGTGTAGTAGGAATACGTATAGAAAAAATATAATGAAAACACACTCAAAAATTCAGTTGAATCTAAGAGTGTGTTTTGTTTTGCCTTGACAGATTTAGAATTATTCGGGAAGTTTTCCGTTGTACACTAACTCACGAGAAGAGTTGTTATAGTAGCCTTCGCTCATGGTTTGGGTCAACTCCCAATTGTATTTCTTGATGATAGGCTCAAACATTGGGATCTTGTAGTCTGCAATTGTTATAAGAGGCTTGGTAGTACCAAGGTACTTAAAAGCACACTCCAACATCTTGCTTGCAACATGTTTACCACGGTAGCCTTCGACCACAAGAAAAGTACAAATCTTGCTTTCGGTGTCATCCTTTTTCAAAAATGCTACACCAGCTACATTGTTATTAATTGTGCAAATAACAACTTCGCCAGTACCATTAAAAACTCTAGGAATTTCTTTTGCCCAATACCACTCAAAATGCTTAGGATAATCTTTACAGATGTAATCCGTAACAGAATAAGCAGCCTGTGCAAATTTACCAAAGAGATTATGGTTGTTGATAAGAGAGCTTAATGTGCAAATCCTCATATCGTTTGTCTGTTTACGAAGTTCAAACACATAGACTCCCAAAGCTTCCTTTTCTTCAGGATAAATTTCCTGATACATTTCCAAAGCTTTATACTTGGTAACACCAGGAATTGCCTTAGAAGAATCTTCATTGTCGAGCATGTCAGGGAAATCTTCATAGCGAGTTACACGGATAACCTCAAACTTGATATTAGAATAGTCCTTAAAAGTGATTGTATCACCTTTTTGAACTCTTTTAATATCAGGATATCCAACCCTTACTTCAAGGGTCTTGATTCCATTGTTGATGAGGTTGTAATATTCCCGTTTGATTCTCCAGTTATAGTTTCTAGCCATAACATCAACCGTCCTTTCATAAAGTATAGATTCTTAAAACTGCAGAATACTGTAATTTACAGTATATCTTTTTTATAGCACAAATGGGAAAGATTGTAAACAGTTATGTATACCATAAAAATAAATTATATAGTTGAAATATTAATTGAACCTCACCGACAAATTACAATATGGAAGTGAGATGAGTTAATGAATATTCACTTTGGATTTTCATATATAGGTTTAATATTTTTACTAATGTTGATGTTACCAAATATTATATGGAGTAAAAATAAGCCTAAAGGCTATGATAAATATGTAAAAAATGAAAATAAAGTATTACTACTATTGGAGTGGCTTGGAGAAATGCTAGTAACCTGTCTGTCATTGATATTTAGTGATTTTAATATAAATAAAATATCAAACTGGTCTAGTATATTGTTAATTGCCTTTATTATAATGATTTTATACGAAATATATTGGATAAGATATTTTAAAAGTAATAAAACAATGAAAGATATGTATAGTAGCTTGTTAGGAATACCAGTTGCAGGAGCTACTTTGCCAGTAGTTGCATTTCTGTTACTAGGTATATATGGTAGAAATATATTTCTTATTATATCAACAATAGTATTAGGAATAGGACATATAGGAATACACTTAAATCATAAAAAAGAATTAGAATAAGAAATTACAATTTTATAGTTATTGATTTATAGTAATTTACCGAAAAGATTGTCAGTAATGACAGTCTTTTTTGTACGACAAGCAGTTATACAAATAGATTAGTTCAGTGCAACTAATCTATTTTTTATAAGAATTATAAACGAATTAAATGCAATTATTTTTTTATTATTTATTGACATTTAATTATAACTATTATAAAATATAGTAGTATAGTTTGTAGTAGAAAGAAGGGCTTAAATATATGAAAAATTATGACAACTATTTTCTTCCTGTAGATAATATGGAAGAAGCAAAAAGATATTATGAGGAAATATTGGGGTTAAAAAAGAAATTTGATTTTTCTGATAAGGGAATGGTTGCTTATAATATTGGAAATGAAGAACCTGCAATAATTTTAAAAGACAAAAATAAATTTGAGAATTTAAAGCCTACAATATGGTTTGAAGTAGAAGATGTTGCAATCTTCTATAAAGAAATGTTGAATAATGGTATAAAATTTTTGAGTGAGCCTTTTAAAATTGGAACTGGTAATGCAGTCGAGTTTGAAGATCCATTTGGAAATAGACTTGGCGTTACAGATTATATTAAGTAAGGAGTAGAGATTATGTCAAATATAGATTTGGTATTATTAGGACTTATTAAACAAAAATCACAAAGTGCTTATGATATTAAAAAAAATATAGAATATCGTAATATACCAAGATGGGTAAGAATTAGTGAACAGTCTATTTATAAGAAAGTATTACAATTAGAATCAAAAGAATATATTGTTAGCCATAAAGAGAAAGAGGGAAATATGCCAGATAAAGCAGTATATACTATTACTGACAAAGGTAATGATTATTTTAATAGACTTATGAATGATATTTCAAATTATGATGTTAGTCTATATTTGGATTTTAATATTATTATTACGAATTTAGATTTAGTAGATGATGAACAAAAAAAGATTCTTGTTTCTAATATAAAATCAAAGATATTAGAATTAAAAGAATTGCTAAATGAAAGACAATCTCATAGACAACATATTCCTAATGTTGGAAAACAAATGTTCAAACAACAATTAGCATTAGTAGAAACATTAGAAAAGTGGATAATTGATTTTGAGAATAGTTTAAAAGGACAAAATTAGCAAATATTGATTTTAAGTTAAAAGATAAATTTGTAGGGAGGGAAATTCAATGAAAATAATCAACATTGGTATTCTTGCTCATGTAGATGCAGGAAAGACGACTTTAACGGAAAGTCTGCTTTATACAAGTGGAGCGATTTTAGAATTAGGCAGTGTAGATAAGGGAACAACAAGGACAGATACTATGTTTTTAGAACGTCAGCGTGGAATCACAATTCAGGCAGCAGTTACTTCTTTTAATTGGAATGACTACAAAATCAATATTGTAGATACTCCTGGACATACAGATTTTATAACAGAAGTGTATCGTTCCTTATCTGTTCTTGATGGAGCTATTTTAGTAATTTCTGCTAAAGATGGTGTACAAGCACAAACAAGAATACTATTCCATGCACTTCAAAAAATGAATATACCAACAATTATTTTTATAAATAAAATAGATCAGGATGGAATTAACTTAAATAATATTTATCAAAATATCAAAGAAAAACTTTCAAATGATATTATTGTTATGCAAAATGTAACATTAACTCCAGAAATATCAATTAAAAATATCATTGATTTAGATGATTGGGATCCTGTAATTTCCAAAAATGATAAACTTTTAGAAAAATATATTGTAGGAGAAAAATTGACTATACAAGAATTAATGTATGAAGAATATAGGTGTGTTAAAAAAGGTTCGTTGTTTCCTATATACCATGGAAGTGCTAGAAATAATATAGGGACTCAACAACTCATCGAAGCTATTTCAAATCTTTTTTGTCCTGAAATGAATGAGAATGATTCAGAACTATGTGGAAGGGTTTTTAAAATTGAATATACAGACCATAAGCAAAGATTAGTTTATTTGCGTCTTTACAGTGGAACATTACACTTACGAGATACAATTATATTGCCAGAAAAAAAGAAAGTGAAACTTACAGAAATATATATTCCTTCAAATGGAGAAATGATACAGACAAAAACAGTTTGTTCTGGAGATATTTTTATTATACCTAACAATACATTAAGATTGAACGATATTATAGGAAATGAAAAGCTTTTGCCATGCAATGTATGGAATGACAAGACTGTACCAATACTACGAACAAGAATTGAACCGATAAAAATAGAAGAGAGAGAAAAATTATTGGATGCTCTTACAGAAATTGCAGATACTGATCCTCTTTTACGTTATTATGTTGATACGATAACACATGAAATCATCATTTCTTTTTTAGGAACAGTGCAGTTAGAAGTTATCTGTTCTCTGTTGATTGAAAAATATCACATAAACATAAGAATCGAAGATCCAACCGTAATTTATTTGGAAAAACCATTACAAAAGGCAGATTATACTATTCATATTGAAGTACCACCAAATCCATTTTGGGCATCGATTGGATTATCAATAACTCCACTTCCAATTGGCAGTGGAATACAGTACGAAAGCAAAGTTTCACTCGGTTATTTAAATCAAAGTTTCCAAAATGCAGTAAGAGAAGGTATTAATTATGGACTGGAGCAAGGTTTGTATGGTTGGGAAGTAACAGATTGTAAAATATGTTTTGAATATGGTGTTTATTATAGCCCTGTTAGTACTCCCTCGGATTTTCGCTTTCTTGCCCCAATTGTACTTGAACAAACATTGAAAAAAGCGGGAACGCAATTATTAGAGCCATATTGTTCGTTTATACTTTTTACACCACAGGGATACTTTTCTCGTGCATATAAAGATGCACAAAAACATTGTGCAATAATTGAAACAAGTCAATCAAAAAATGATGAAGTTATTTTTACAGGACATATTCCTGTACGTTGTATTAATGAATATCGTAATACTTTAACTCTATATACAAATGGGCAAGCAGTTTTTTTGACAGAATTAAAAGGTTATCAAATTGCTACTTGTGAACCAGTTATTCAATCACGTAGACCAAATAATCGAATAGATAAAGTACGCCATATGTTTAATAAAAAAGAAAATTAAGTTACTATTCGCTAAATTACAATTTATAATTGAAATTATTTGCAAATTAATAATTTTATTTCAATTAAAGGGTATGGGAGTTCCCATATACGAATTTGTACGGGAGTACAAATTCAGTGCTGGCTAGGCATAGATTTTATTCCCATATTCAAAAAAACAAAAAAGAGGATTAAATTATTTTGATAATTTTTTCCTCTTTTTTGAAGATTATTTATATAAAAACATATTCATTTAAGATAATTTCTTCTGCTGTATTTTTATAGTTGTTCATTAATTTTGTCCATTCCAATGGATTTAATTCTTTGTTTTTCATTTTCATAATTGATAAAATATCATAATTCGATTCCATATTTTTTAACTCAATTTCATCAATTTCTTTATGAAATTTAATTCCAATATTATTGTCATTCATAATAATATTAAGATATTTTGAGTATTCTTTACTGCTTTTAGTTATAAATTCATCTGTGAATTTTATATCTTTAATATCAATATTGTAGTTTTTATCACGTTTAATTTCTATCATAGATATAAGTCTATGAATCATATCTCTTTTAGCTTCTCTTGATAACAAATCATAAAGAAAAGCAAATCCAATATTTTTAATATTAGTAAAAAATAAAGTGTTATTTTTCTCAGTACAATCTAATTTTTTTACAAGTTCTATTGTATATTCTTTAGAATTATTATCTGGATCAAGTCTTACTTTCTTTTGATTTAGTTTATCAATTTCCTTTTTGATAACATCATTTTTATGATTAATTGTTTCGACATCTAAATTAGAACTTAAATATAAATCTACTAATCTTTTTTCCTGTAATTTTAATTTTTCGATTGCTTTTTCTATATCTTTTACATCATCACTTTTAGTAGAATTACAAGTTATAATTTCATTATCCATAGAAAGCATAAATATTGTTAATTCCTCTAATATTTGCTTTAATTTTGTTTCTATTTTTTCAGTATTATAATGAAGTCCAAATCCACTACAATTATGATTTTTACATCTTAAATGGTAATAAACTTTTTGCTTTCCGTTAGGATATTTAAAAGATTCTGATGATGACATTATCTCGCCACAAATAGGGCATTTTACTAAACCAGAAAACAAATGAATATATTCTCCATAATTAGAATGCTTGTTTTTTACTAAAACATTTCTAGTAGCATTCCATGTTACTTCATCAATAATTGGTTCACAATAATTTTCAACTCTTAAAATATCTTGTGATTTTCTTTTGTACTTTCCATATTCAAAGATACCAATATAAATAGAATTAGTAAGTATTTTATAAACTCTATCAGATTTCCATTTTCCTTGTTTTAAATAGGCATTATTATCTTTCATAATAGTAGCAATACCTCTTGTAGAATTACCTTGTTTGCATAATTCAAATATTTCTTTTACAACTTCAGCCTCAATAGGTTCTACTTCTAAATGACCTGTTTCCTTATTTCTAATATAGCCATAAGGTGCTTTGCTAGGATGAATACGTTCCAATGCCATTTCTTCCATAGCACGTTTAGTTCTTGCTCCAATTTCTTTTCTTTCTCTTTGACCAAATACTAAATTCATTCCAAAAATCATTTCACCATTAGCAGTAGATACATCATAAGGTTCGAGTATTAGTTCTATTTTTACATCATGTTCCTCACAATAATTGAGTAACCAAAAACCATCATAATTATTACGAGTAAGTCTATCAACTTTAATTGCAACTAATTTATCAATCTTTTTAGATTTAATATCTTTTAGTAATCTTTGCATTTCTGGTCTCATCAAATCTTTTCCAGAATGTCCAGCATCATTATAAACATCAACAATACCATATTCATTCTTTTCACAATATTCTTTAATCATTCTAAGTTGTGAATCAATAGAATAACCATTATCTCTTTGGTCGTCAGTAGATACTCTTACATAAATACCACATCTCATAGTTTTCCTCCTTTCACTAAATTTCGAGAAATATTAAAATACTTCTCATATGTTTCCTCACTCAAACGCAAAATATCAGACACTAAATTTAAAATTTTTAATATTTCTTATTAATTTTCTCAATTAGAGTGAGTTTTATGAAGTTAAATTTAATATATTTCTCATATGTTTCCTCACAAATAAGCAAAATGTATAGTCTAAAATTAAAACTTTTTTAAAAATTGTGTAATTTCTTTAATATTGTACTTTTGATTATGTTCTTTAATATAAAATGGCTTATTTGATATTTCATTAACTTTGTATTCAAGTATTGTAAGAGTAGTAGGATATGTAATTTGGTATTCAGTAGGTATTATTACTTGTAGATTGGTGTGCAAGATAGTTTTAATTTGTCCTAATTTAACTGTATATTTAAAGTTTTTTAAGATGTCAGTTAAATCTTTATTAGCTTTTAAATTTGCAATTACTTTAAATTCAAGCATGAAAAAAGTCCTCCTTTCTAGAAAGAGAACTTTTAAAGTTTTATATAAAATAAAAACTCACGAACTTTTAAGTCCGTAAGTTGATTTCAAATGGAGCGGATGGCGGGAATCGAACCCGCGCTATCAGGTCGGAAGCATGACATTCTACCACTAAATTACACCCGCAAATATTTAACATATAAATATTATACAATAAATAAAAGTTGTTTACAAGAAAAAAATAAAAAAACTCTCATTACTTGAGAGCTTTTTATGGAGCAGGTAGAGGGAATCGAACCCTCGTCATCAGCTTGGAAGGCTGAGGTAATAGCCATTATACGACACCTGCGTATGTTTTATAAAAATTAAATTATGGAGCAGGTAGAGGGAATCGAACCCTCGTCATCAGCTTGGAAGGCTGAGGTAATAGCCATTATACGACACCTGCGTATGTTTTATAAAAATTAAATTATGGAGCAGGTAGAGGGAATCGAACCCTCGTCATCAGCTTGGAAGGCTGAGGT
>USQY01000015.1 GCA_900557045.1 uncultured Clostridium sp. | reverse complement strand
ATTTTTATTAGAAGATATTTTAGAAGGAATCAAACCTCCGATTAAAGTTATAACTAAACTAATTATAATTAAAATAATAATATATTTTTTTAGTTTTATGTGTTATAATTATGTTAAAGAATAGGAAGGAGAGATAATTATGGCTTTTTTTAGTTATTTTATATTAGGCATTAAATCTATCTTTCTATATACTATTAAATTTATTAAATACTTTTTGATTGGTCTTTTTAATATGACTTTTGCTCATCTTTTGTTAAATTTATTCCTAAGTATTTTATAATTGGAATATCATTTATATTTAGCAAGAAAAAAAGAGCCACTATTAAAAATAGTGAAAACAAAAAGTTATCTTGGGCAATTATTGGTACTTCGCTTAGTGTATATTTAATTTGTGTATTTTTATTTAGCAGATGGTATGTACAAGGATTAAAAATCAAATATTTATCTGAACAAATAATTAATTCTACCGAAATAATTGAAAAAGAAACTAAAAAAGAAGAACAAACTCAGCCTACTGAGCCAGAGACTCCTAATATTGAAGAAACAAACAATAATAATACTAATGTTTATTATCCAAATGACTATTGGGATTATATGAAGGTTCCTTTTATGAATGTTGACTTTAATGAACTTTTAAAAAAGAACCCTGACACTGTTGGCTGGATTAAAGTTGAAGGTACAAAAGTTAATTATCCAGTTGTACAATCAACAGACAATGATTATTATTTATCACATGCATTTAATAAAACTGCTAATCAAGGCGGATGGATTTTTGCTGATTATAGAAATAAATTTGATGATACAGATAAAAATATAATTATTTATGGTCATAATAGAATGGATTCTAGTATGTTTGCCACTTTAAAAAATACTCAAAAACAAGATTGGTTAAATAATCCAAATGACCATTATTTAACATTTTCTACACCTTCTCGGAACACAAGTATATGAAGTTTTTTCTGTATATACTATAAAAGCTGAATCATATTATTTAACTACATCTTTTAGTAGTGATGCAAATTACATTGATTTTTTGAATACTTTAAAAAATAGAAGTATTCATAATTTCGGAGTTGATTTAAGTGCTGAAGATTCTATTATAACATTATCAACATGTGATGCAACTGGTAAATCTAGAGTTGTTTTGCATGCAAGAAAAATAATGTAATAAATGCTCGAATAAAAATTATTATTGTGGGAAAAATAGATTTTATAACAGAAAATAAAAAGAAAGGAGTTTGTATAATGTTTATATATATTCATTATACAAGGAAATTTTATGAAAATTTTATTAACTATGTTCGTTTTACTTTCATTTTCATTTATATTATCTGGTTGTGATAATAAAAAAAATGAAAATATTGGAAAAACTAGTAATAATGAAAATGGCATAAACATTTCTAGGACAAGTACTGATGGAAATAATAACCATAATAATATAAATACCACTGATAATAATAGTAATCAAAACGAAAACAAATCTCCAAATGAAAATACCGAAACAGAATTAGCAAGCTTTTCAACTCCATTAAAATCAGGTGTTGCAAATCGTATTGTTAATATAAAACTAACTTGTGGAAAAATAAATGGATATACTTTAAAAAACGGAGAAACTTTTTCTTTTAATAATCTAATTGGTCCCTGTACAGCAGAAGAAGGTTATAAAGAAGCTGAAATATATGTAAATAAGCAAATAAAATACGCTTTAGGCGGAGGAAATTGCCAAGTTAGCACAACACTTTATAATGCCGCTTTAGCAGTTCCTGGAATTACTATTGTAGAAAGACATGAACATGGAAAAAGCGTTGACTATATTCAAGATGGTAAAGATGCTACTGTTTCTTATAATACACTTGATTTAAAATTTAAAAACGAAACTGGAAATGATTTAAAATTATATGCCTCATGTGATGATGTAAATGTTTATGCTAAAATTTGTAAATAATCAATAATTAATAAAAAACGTAAAACCGCTTCTTTGCACTTTTTGCATAAAAGTAATGTTTTACGTTTTATTTTTATCTTAATAAACAAAACCATTTTTCATAAATATATGAAACAACATTCATTAAACTTTCTTTTTTTACTTCTTTATCTGATATAATATCAACTGTTTGAAGTAATTTTCCATCTAATGTATACGTAACTTGACCTATCTTTTGCCCCTTTTCAACTGGTGCTGAAATTTTTTTTGGTAAATTTACATTTTGAACTACATTATTTTCAGAACCTTTTTTCAATAGTACACCACAATTTCCATTTAACATAGCATTAACTTCTTTTTCAATTCCTTTTTCTACTGTAACATTTCCTATTACATCTCCATTTTTTCCGAATTGCTTAAATTCATAATTTTTAAATCCATAATCTAATACACGCTGAGCTTCTGAAAATCTTTTAGCACTTGTTGGTGCTTTCATTATTACTGCAATTAGTGATAAGTCATCTCTTGTAGCACTTGCAGATAAATTAAATAATGCAAGTGATGTTGAGCCTGTTTTCAATCCTGTTGCCCCTTTGTAATTACGTACTAATTTATTAGTATTTACTAATTGTGATTGACCATTTCGCAATGTATCCATATAGATTGTTGTATAGTTTGTTATATCTGGATGTTTTGTTAGTAGTTCTCTAGACATTAGTGCAATATCATAACTTGATGTAACATGACCGTCTTCATCTATTCCATGGCAATTTTTGAAGGTTGTGTCATTCATTCCTAGCTGTTTTGCTCTTTCATTCATTTTATCAACAAATGCTGATTCTGAACCTGCCATGTATTCTGCCATTGCTACAGTACAATCATTCGCACTTACGCAGATAATAGCTTTTAACATCTCATTTACACTTAACTCCTCCCTGGTGTCTAACCAGATCTGTGAACCACCCATTGAAGCAGCATTTTCACTACATGGTACCTTATCATCTAATTTTATTTTGCCAGATTCCAATGCCTCAAATATTAGTAAAATACTCATAACTTTGGTTACACTCGCTGGACGCAACTGTTCGTGCATGTTTTTTTCATACAACACCTGACCACTATTTTGTTCTATCAAAATTGCTGACTCACATTCTAAGTTCAGTTCATCTTTTGCAGTTTTATCTACATTTTCCCCTTCTGCTTGACTATTTGTCTCAATTACATCAGAATTATTAATTACAGTCCACTCATAATTTTCTGCCCTCGATATAATAAACAATGTAGAAATAAAATATACGGTAAAAGTTAAAACAATAACTTTTGTTGAAATATTCTTTATGTATTTAAAAAGCATATATCATACCTCACTTTCGTTTTGTATAATATATGCTTTTATCCTCTTTTTTATATCTACAAAGTTAATAAAAAACTACCATATGGTAGTTTAGGTGTCTATAATATATTATTTTTTTATATTTTTTTAAAACTGAGATTATTGTTTTTTATATAATTCCAATTTTTTTACCAGTTTTGAATAAATGCTATGCATTTGCTGGTCTTCTACGCATTTATGCAGTTCCTCAACCGGAATCCATTTTACTCCCGAATTCTCATCTTCCTTTATTTTAAGACTTTCGCTTTCATCACATTCCAATAAATATGTAACATTTAAGTGCTCATGGCTAGATACATACTTTCCTTTTTTTATATGTCCCCATACAGGAATAATGTCTATCGCAAATATTTCTTCTGTAACTGGTCTAATCTTTTCAACTCCAGTTTCCTCTGTTACTTCCTTAATAGCAACATGCATTAAATCGGTATCTCCATCCGCATGACCACCTGGCCAAGCCCAAGAATTATATATATTATGGTGTATCATCAAAACCTTTGTTTTTTCTTTATTCACCACCCATGCAGATGATGTAAAGTGTCCATAATTATTCTCTCTTAAAAATACATTATCAAAATCATTTAAATATTGTAATATGCATTTTCTATCTGATTCTTCTTGTTCTGTATATGGCTTGTATTCTTCAATTTCTTTCATTAGATTTTTCTCCATTATATTTCACCTCCTTGTAATTGCTCTTATTTTAACATATTATAAAATTTATTACAATGTCTAAATAAAAATAGACAATCAAAAATATATTAATATCTTTGATTGTCTATTTCTTATTTATTTTACAATAGATTATGTTTTTTTGAGCAATACCCAATTATGCTGCTCTTTGCTACCATATTTCTGCTCATCTTCGAGTCCAATTATTTCAAAACCAATGTTCTTGAGCATCTTTTCGTAAGTAGCATAGTCAAAATAACTCCAGTACATATCGCTTCCGCAAAAGTTATCTTTATACTTTAACTCGCCTGAATCTTCATTTCTCAAAGTTATTAGGAAACAGCCTCCACGTCTCACCTTGCTATAAATGCTTCTAAATATAGCTTCATGCTCATTTCTTGGTATGTGTAATATAGAATATAAAGCCATAACCATATCAAACATAACATTAGTGTTTAAATATCTTTTTATGTTATCGCATATATAGCTTGCAGACGGATTATTTACTCTTGCCTCAACAATATGCTTATGGCAGAAATCAATGCCCGTAAGAGTGCAACCTTTTTGGATTAAATATGTATCATATGGATATCCATTTCCGCACCCTAAGTCTAATACCTCTGGCTGTGACGGCAAGTGACTCAGTGCTTTGTCAAACATGCTCTTCTCAAAGTCAGTTACGCATCTACTCCGGAAAACATCAGTATAATTATTTTCCTCATAGCTATGCTTTACTTTTTCTTCAATAAACTCATTGGTATTCATAGGTATCTCTCCTTATTATAATGAATGCTTAAATCCCTCTCTACTCCATAACCACAGTGCAGTCTGAATGTCTATAGGGGTATACTGACTATCCTTTAATACCTGCCTCCATGTTTCAATAACAATATCTTGCACCTTACCGTTGTTTAACTGATTATCATCTATTAAACCTAGTTTATATGTCGATTTAATAATATGCGTATCAGTTGCAATATCAATTTTGTCAAGATTTTTCAATTTAATATCCGTATATTGATAAAGTACAAATAACCAGTAATTACAAAGTTTCTTTCCGGATAAATACGGAAATTTCTTTTTATTATCTTCCTGTATATATGCCTTTATTTTTTCGACATCGTAGTCATTGAATAAGAACATTTTCCTGATATCGCCATCAAAATCCTCAACGATAGTCTTGCATATTCTTATCCATATATCTGTTTGTTTATTCATTTGAATAGCAAGTCTATGCTTAACAAGTGCAATTTGGATTTCTTCATATTTTCTTTGGATAACTTCCTGTGGATTAAACAAAAATTTTGTTTCATCATCCTCATATGTCTTTAATGCACTTTCCCATAACGTATAAGAATTACGCTGGTAATTTAATGCCATCGGCAGTGTAAAAAACAAATAATTTTCTTTAGAAGAAGGTGCTAGGCGCGGATTGTTGTCTTCAGGCATACTTTCCCCACCTAGTTTTCCATCCTTCCATAGCTTAAACAATTTTTCAATCTTTTTGTAAATATCTTTTTCCATAACTTACCTCTTTACTAATCGAATGTAGGCCAATCCTGTCCAAGTATTTCCTTCTGCTCTTTAGTGGTCAGTGCCCATACAGAATTTTTATTATACTTTGGAACTCCGATTTTTCCCCAATCCATTACTCTGAACTTTTTGTCTGTGAATAAAGTATCCAACAAATAAAGTTCTGCTAATGTAAACTGATCGAGCCTTTCTAATTCTTCTTTCATATTTGTACTATCAATACAGAGCCAATATTCGTCTGCACTTGTTAATGATAAAATAAGAATGTACAAAAAATGGAAAATAAAAATGTACAAAAATGTGTATTTTTAAATTCCATAAAATGTACATTCTTTTTTCATGATATACTTAATAATTAGGAGGTATAACATGAAAAAAGAAAATATAACAAAATTAAAACAGGAGTTATTAGTAATGAAAACATTAAATATAAAACCAAATTATTCGGAACTTTCAAGAATTTATAATTGTGATAGACGAACCGTAAAAAAATATAATGAAGGTTATAGTAAAGAAAATTTAAAAAGAGAAAAAGGCTCTAAATTAGATAGTTATAAAGAAGATATAAAAAGTAAATTAGAATTACCAGGAGCAACCATAAATGGTACATATCAATATTTTAAGAGTCAAAAAGATATTGGCACATATTCAAATTTTTATAAATATGTAAAAAAAGAAAAATTAAAACCAAATAAAAATAATAAAACACATTTGAGATTTGAAACAGAATATGGAAAACAGTTACAGTATGATTGGAAAGAAGATATAAAAATGATAAGTAAACATGGTGAATTATTTGAATTTAATATATTTTCAGCAACATTAGGAGCAAGTAGATTACATGTATTTTTATATAGTAAAAATAAAACAAGAATTGATGTACAAAGATGTTTAATACAAACATTTGAATATATTGGAGGTGTTACAAAAGAATTACTTACAGATAATATGAGTAGTATTGTCAATACAGAAACAGGTAAATTTCATAAAGAATTTATAGCATTTGCAAAAGATGTAGGAACATATGCAAAAAAATGCAAACCAAAACATCCATATACCAAAGGAAAAGATGAATCGGCAAACAGATTTATGAGTTGGCTTATACCATATAACCATGAATTTGAAGATGAAGAAGACTTAATAAAAATCATAAAAAAGATAAATTTAGAAGTAAATAAACAAGTCAATTCAACAACAGGTGTGGCACCAATAATGTTATTTGAAAAAGAAAAAGAATATCTTAAGCCACTTCCAACCACAGAAATAATAAAACAATATTCAAAAGAATCCATAAGAGTTAAAATTACAAATGAATCATTATTTTATTACAAAGGCAAAAGATATTCTGTTCCAAATAAATTTATCAATACCCACTTAGACTTAAAAGAAGATAATAATAAATTATATATATATTATAACAAAGAAATTGTAACAATACACGAAATTTCTGAAAAAAATATAAATTATAAAAAAGAACATTATATAGAAGGTCTAACAAGTATATTAAGAAATAAAGAACAGGCAGAAATTGAAGAATTAGCAGAAGATAATTTAAGACAATTAGATAGATTATGTGAGGTGTAAAAAATGAGCAATTATACAAAATTAGTAAATAATTTAGAAGAATTAAAATTAGAAAAAATAAAGGAAAATTTAGATATTTATATAGATTTAATAAATAATAAGAAAAAAGATATTGTTGATGCATTATATGAATTAACAAATTTAGAAATGAAATTGAGGAATGAAAAAATAATATATGGTTGTGTTAGAACCGCTGGTTTTCCATTTCATAAGACTTTTGAAGATTTCGACTTTAGTTTTCAACCAACATTAAACAAAGAAAATATTTTAGATTTAAAAAATCTAAGGTTTATAGAAAAGCAAGAAAATATAATGTTTGTTGGAACACCAGGAGTTGGAAAGACTCATTTGGCAATTTCAATTGGAATAGAATCAGCAAAAAACAGAAATTCAACATATTTTATAAATTGTAATGATCTTATTTCAAATCTAAAAAAAGCAAATTTAGAAAATCGTTTAATGGCAAGATTAAATCATTATGCAAAATATAAAGTTTTAATTATTGATGAAGTTGGATTTTTACCAATTGATAATGAAGGCGCAAATTTATTTTTTCAATTGATAAATAAAAGATATGAAAATCATCCAACAATAATAACAACCAATAAAGCATTTGGAAAATGGCATGAAATATTTGGTGATGCAACAATTGCAAATGCAATATTAGATAGATTATTGCATCATTCACATATTGTAAATATCAATGGAAGATCTTATAGATTAAAAGATAAATTAGTTGATATAAATGAAAAAAGTGAAAAAAATTGAAAATAAAAATGTACAATTTTGTACATTCTTATTTTCAAGAAATTGTACATTTTTATATTGACATTAACAATTATTAAAGAAAAATTATTTCTGTTCTTTAATAATCACGAGTATTTCTATATAGGAAATTTAGAAAATAAGTATCCAATTGCAAGACTACAAGATATGGTAAACTAGTATTTTAAGTGTATTTAATTTTTTCTACTAACATCAAAATAGCATATAAATATATTTAGAGTATTAGTTTAGCATATAAAATGCTTCTAATACTCTTTTTATTATATTGTTTATGCAGAAAGGAGACGATATAAATGGATTCAAAAAATCAAGAAGAAAAGAAGATAGCAGGTATATATATTCGTGTTAGTACAGAAGACCAAGCTCGTGAGGGATTTAGTTTAGGAGAACAGGAAGAAAAACTAAGACAGCTTTGTGAATTTAAAGAATATCAGATATTTAAAGTTTATCAAGATGCTGGAATAAGTGCAAAAGATATGGAACATAGACCAGGATTTCAGCAAATGATGGATGATATGAGAAAGGGAAAGATAAATTATATTGTTGCATATAAACTTGATAGAGTAACTCGTTCAGTAAGAGATTTGGAACAATTAATTGAAGAACTTGAAAAATATAATTGCTATTTAATTTGTGAAAGAGATGATGTAAATACTTCAACAGCTAATGGTCGTTTCTTTGTTAGAATGTTAACGGTACTTTCTCAATTAGAGATAGAAGTTGTATCTGAAAGAACAAAGTTTGGAATGAGTGGAGCAATAAAAGCAGGACATCTACCTGGAATTTGTCCACTTGGCTATTATAGAGATACAGATAAAGTTGTTAAACTTGATCCTAATACTAAGTGGATAGTAAGAAGAATATTTAATATGTATTTAGAAGGTAAAAGCTATTACCAAATATCTTGTATATTAGATGAAGAAAAGGTTTTATATCCAGAACATAACAAATGGACAGAAGCAGCAGTCAGAACAATTATAAATAATAGAATATATGTAGGAGATTATGTTAGAAACAAAACATCTAAAGATGCAAGCAAAGAAGAAGTTTATCCAGATGTTGTAGCTCCTATTATAACAAGAGCAGAATGGGAAGAAGTACAAATTCAAAAAGAAAAGAATATGCAATCATTTTCAAGAGATAGAGTTTATATATTTTTTCAAAAACTTATCTGTCCTAAATGTGGTAAGTTGATGCTATGTAAAGGATCAGGTGGTAAAAAGAAAAAATATATGTATTATAACTGTGGAGATTGTCATCTTTACTTTAGAGAAGATAAAATCGAAGATATATTACTAAACTTTATTCTTAGCTTGGTAGAATATGATGAAGTTGTTAAAAAATATTTCTATCCTATATTAGCAGAAAAAGAAGAAGTGAATACAGAAAATATTGATAAAGAAATTGCAGAGTTAGAAAAACAGAGAAATAGAATTAAGAAAGCTTTTATGTCTGGAATAGTTGAGATGGAAGATTTTGCAGAAGACTATAAAAGTATTGAGGACAAGCTTAATAAGTTAGAGCAAGACAAAATGAAGAATATGGAAATTGATACCGAACATTTTTCTTTAATGAAGATTATGGCAGACAGAGATTTTGAAATTGAATCCAGATTAAACAGTGATAGTTTTGTAGAAGATTTAAAGACAGAATGGAATACAAAAACCAAACTTGAAAAGCAAGAATTTATTTCTAAGTTTATTGAGTCAATGGTATTAGAAAAAGATGAAGAAAATGATAGTTTCAAAATTATCAAAATAAACTTTAGAAGTAGATACCTAGATGAACTTAAAAAATTAAATAAGGCTGATTGTATTGACCTAGCAAAACCAACGGAAGATATGCAAGGTATATCAGTAATAAAAAGTACACCTAGAATTACTAAATCAGAATTAAATGAGTACATTGAAAATTTAAAAGAACATTATGATGTAAAATACTACGAAGATGTTTATGATTGGACTCATTCGTATGTTCAAGAAGATAAGATGATTACAATGCCAAGAGAAAAAGGAAATGAAAGATTAATGAGAGCAGTATTTGTAGATAACAATAAAAGTTTTCCTATAAAAGATTCAAAAGGAAAGGTTAGAGGAAAACTTGGTGCAGTATCTTATCGTGAAAAAGGAACAACAGATAAAAATGAATTGGACGATTACTATGAAGCAATTTCTGATTTAGTTTTATATAAGAAAGAGCAAACAGAAGATGAAGAGGAAAGCTCTGAAGATTGGCTAAAGCTGAAGTAGCATTTCGAAGAAAGGCTACGAAGCAGGAATTTGACTTTGTCAAAATTCCTAACCCCCTATGAGTTTTGACATACTATCAAAACTCGGGGGCTCTGCGAGGCATTGAATTAGCAACAAATTTTATAAAAAGCACCTAATATTTGGAACAAAATAGTACCTAATTTTGTTCCAAATAAGTACATAAAAATAAATTTTATGTACCGCTTTTTATAAAATACTGCATAAATAAAAATCAAATAATGTTCCAAAATAGAGTAATATTTTTATTTATTCGTTCGCTAATTCTAGGTAAGTTCTACGAAGTTTTTTATAAAGTTATGGCTACGAAGTTTTCTTTTTTAGAGCAAATACTAGAAGAAAGGAGAACATTATGGGAGGAGAACTAGCATATTCTATTCATTTGGGAAGTGATAAAAATAGGTCAAAAGTTGCAAAGAAAGTTGCAAAAAGTAATAACTCAAGTACAACTTCTTTTAGTAATAATGCTGTTCAAAATGCTCAGCAATTATCCAAAGTTAATAAGCATAATTTAAGAGATTATGACCATAAAACAGATGAAATTGAGATAATTTATGGTACAAATAGCTTATATAAAGATGTTCAAGACTTGTACTTACAAGAGTTTCAAGAAGCACAAATTGAATATGATAATAAGCAAATAAGAGCTGATAGAAAAATAGGAGATTACTTCACTCATATTTCAAATGATAGCAAACATGATTTAGCTTGTGAATTAATAATAGAACTTGGAGATATGGACTTTTGGAATAATAAAACAATGAAATATAAAAAGCAAATGACAGATGTGTATAAAGACCAAATTTATAAGTTAATGAAAATTGTTCCTGCATTTAAGGTAGCAAATGCAGTAGTACATTATGATGAAACATCTCCACATATGCACTTAGTAGGAGTACCTGTAAAAGATGGTTATAAAAATGGAATGAAGAAACAAGTTGCTAAATCTCAAATTTTTACAAAGTCATCATTAAAAGAGATACAAGATAAAATGAGAGCATATTGCATTGATAAATTTAATGAAGTTTATGAGCAAAATGCAACATTGAAGCAAAAACAAAAAGGCAGAAATCGAGATATAAATGTTAATCAAATGGACGGATATAGTGAACTAAAAAGAGAACAAGAGAAGAATACTAAAAGATTAAAAGAAGCCAATAGTAAAAGTGATGAGTTAGATATAAAAACACAGGAAATAAAAGAAATTCTTAATAACCTAAAATCACCATTACTTGATAAAAATAATAAGATTATTTCAAACGAGAATATTGATAAATTCTTAAATTATACAGAAGAGGTAAGAGATACTACTAAAAGCATAAAAGGTGTTAATGACTTAAATATTACTATTGATAAAGTGGAAAAAAATTATAAGAATTTAGAAAGCGAAAGAGATAGATTATATTATAGTAATACTGAAAAGGATAAGATGATTGCTGAATTAAAGGAAGAAATAAAGTTTAAGGATAATAAAATCAATAAATTAGAAACAGCTTTAAATAAAGTAAAAACTGAATTAAGCAAGTTTAAAGACTTTTGGAGAAGACTAATTAGAAGATTTCAAACTAAAGTATTTGATGAAAGATTTGATAATATTCCAGAAGATAAGAGAAGTTATACTCTTGTTGCAGAAGATTTAGAAAGAAGCGGTATATTTGATGATAATGATTCAGATATTGTAAAAAATCCAAGAAGAAAAATATTGACTAATGATGAACTGGATGAAATACAAGCTAAAAAAGGAAAAAAGAAAAACGATTATAAGTTAGATTAAAGGAGGCTTTTAAAGTATGTCAAATAAAGATAATATCTATTTTAGTAGAGAAGAGTACAATAAATTAATGCAGATTATTATAGATAATAAAAACAGTAAAGATGAAGAAATTAGACACAGAGCTGAACAATTAAATGAAAAGTTTGAAAAATATATTTATTTATATGAAAAACAAACTGAAGGAAAATTAGAAGAAGGTGTTATATTTATAGCATATTCAAATGAATTAAAATGGATTGTTCAAGAATGTATGTATTTGATAAAGAAGAAACCAAAAAAGGATTATTATGAAGAATTAAAAATAAAAGAGAACAAAGGAGTGAATAATGAATTACCTAGAACAAAGATAGATGAAAAAACTGGAATTGAATATCATTTAGAAGGAGATTATTATATTCCAAATTTAACAATACCAAAGCAGGAAAAGATAATTCTTAATAAATATGGTAGAATGCGATTAAACTATTTAAAAGAACATAAGAAAGCTGAATATTCAACAATGTTAATGGATGGAACATTAAATAGTCATTTAAAAGAAATTCAAGAAACTGCAACTGAAAGAGTAGAACAAATAATAAAACAATTAAAAGCAAAAAGTAATCTAACAGAAGATATGAAAAATACAGATATGCTTTATTGGGTTGGTATGATGAATAATTTTAAGAATCAAGCAGAAGAAATAATTTTTAATGAATTAATATATGTATAGGAGATGATGCAAATGAAGAATTTAAGAGAAGTAAAAGATGATTTATTAAAAGAATGAATAGAATTTAGAGAAGAAACAGCATTTTGTGAGATGACTCCTCAAGATAAAAAGTATTCTATTTACTTTGATGAGATTGCAGAGAAAATACTTAAGAATGTTCCTGAACAGAATAAGAAATATGTTCAGAATCAACTAGATCAACTTGATAAAAATTTTATGGACTACTTATATTATTGGAATGAAAAGTATTATAGAAATGGATTTGCAGATGTAATTGAATTATTCATAATATAACATTAGAAGTTATAAAGACTTTCTTTATAGATTTGTTTATTGATAAATAAAAATGTATGATATTGTAAGCAAATTAATTGAAATTTAATAATTAGTAATTATTTAAATAAAATGATGAAACAAGGAAAAAATTATGAAAAAATCATGAAAAAAACCAAAACTATTGACAAATATAAGAAAAAATGTTAACATAACACTAACACAGCGTATTTATTCTCAATTATATTTAAAAGAGAAGAAAGTTGTGAGAAGAGGAATAACGTTTTTTGCTATATTACGAAAGGAGTAATATTATGAAAAAAGCAATAATTACAATCAGTGGCGGTTTAGATAGCACAACATGTGCTGCTATTGCTAAGTCACGGGGGTACGAGCTTAACTTCTTAACGGTTAACTATGGACAGAAGAACATTAAGCGAGAAATTTCAAATGCGGAATATTTTACCAAGTACTTTGGAGCAAAAGAACACAAAATTGTTGATATGACTTGGCTTGGTGGACTTGGTATGTCGATGATTACTGATGAGGCAATCTCTGCAGGAATTGAAGACAACTTAATCTATGTTCCGTTTAGAAATGCAATTATTTTAACTGCAGCAATTGCTTGGGCTGAAACTGACGAGAAAATTGAAAAGATTTTTATCGGAAGTGAAGCAGGACCGTGGATTTGTCCTGATAATTCTCCAGAATTTATCAAAACAATGAACGAACTCATTCAGGTTGCTACAAAAAACAATAAGAATGTTTCAATTGAGGCTCCTTTGAACTACAAAGATAAGCAGGAAATTATTAAGACTGCACTTGATTTGAAGGTACCTATTGAGCATACTTGGACATGTGTCACAAATGGTGAAAAGCCTTGTGGAATTTGTCAGCCGTGTCGTAACAGAAAAGAAGCGTTTGAAAGCATGGGAATGAATGACCCTGCTATTGGAACTCTTTAAGCACAAAAGATGGAGGTTTGAACATTTTAAATAATGCTTGAATCTCCATTTTATATTCAAACAGGAGATGATTGAATTATGAGGAAAAAACTTGAAATGTCACTCATAATCTGTGTTGCTGATGATGAACGGATAATAGACACTTTAGAAACAATTGATGTTTTTTGTCAGGTTATTGTTGTTCTGAATGGTGCAACTCAGAGAGTAAAAAAAATTGTATCAGACTTTGCAGAAAGTACACTTTTTGAGTTAAAGGTTATTGAATTACCAGAACGAAATTTAAGTAAATCAAGAAATTATGGAATGGAAAGTGCTCGGTATTCAAAAGTTGTCTTTTATGATAGTGATTGCACAATAGTTCCTGGAGCATTAGAAAAATTTTTTAAGCTTTTGGACAATTACATGTTAGTGGATGGAAAAGTGTTCTTTAAGAGGAATACATTTTCTAGTAATATAATTAGTTACACAAGGGAAATGGGAATTCCAGGATACGCTCTTTGCCCAGCAATTGGAGTTAATAAAAAAATAAAACCTTTAGTTGGTAATTATTTCTTTGATAATGATATTCAATGGATTGAAGATTCGGAACTTAATATCAGAGCTAAAAAAGCCAATATAAAGGTGGGAACAATTTCTAGCATTACATGTATTCATGATAACCTTACATTTAAACAGGATTTAAAATCGGCGTACAGATATGGATATGGAGTAAGAATAGCAGCAGGTAAAAATCTCCATAAAAAAAGACCAACTGCAAATTGGAATTTGATTATTCCAATATTTAAAAAGAATAAAATTTCTGGACTTTATTATATTGTTTGGAATATTATTTATTGCATTGGTTATTTCAGAAACAAGCCTATTTGAAAAGCAATAAAATTGCAGGACAATTGTCCTGCAATTTTATTGCTTTTAGGATTAGTATGGAAAATGTACTTCAGTTGACAAAGGTAATACAATCAAATTATTTGTGCTGTATTTATCGAAAATCTTTTTTATTAAGCACTTAAATTTTGGAAGATCAAAATCTTTTGAATGTATAACTCTTTGTGCATCTTCGCCGTTAGAAAGGGGAAAAATCCATAGTGATAAGCAAAGAGTATAGAACTTTGTTTCATTAACTGTAAATTCATTTCGAAAATATGCGTATACATGGTGCTCTGGATAGATTAAGTCAATTGATTGGCAATTTTTCTGGGTTTCAATTAAAGAACCAATGGATTCATCTTCAAATTCGAATCTTGATTTGTATGCAGAGTATGAACTCTTTAAAGCCATTAATAAATCCTGAATAATATCTATACTATAATCAATCCTATTATAAAGGATAATTATGTTATTAGGATTTTTTAAGATTCTTATTGCTTCTTTCTTGAATTTTGCAATATCAAATCTATGGAGAGCTTGTCCTACTACAATATAGTCTATACTATTAGAATTAAGTGTTGTGAATTCTGCAAATCCATTAATACTATGAAAATTAGAAAAGTCTTTGAATTTTGATTCAGCAACGGCACTCATTTTAGTGTCGGGTTCAACAGCATAGATTTCATTGTTTTGAATGAGCTGGGCTGTTAACCTACCAGTTCCACTTCCTATGTCAGCGATTATTTGATGCTTATTTTGAAAAACATTAGAATAAATGAATTCAATTCCTTGCATAGAGTAAGGTGGCATCAAATCATAACTTACTGCTCCTTCAATACTATTCGTGAATGATGTGTTCCGTACATTATTGTTCATATAAATACCTCCAAATAGCTTTATTATACAAAATGTATAACAATAATATAACATGATTTACATAAAAATGTCAATAATTGTTTACAGAATATTGAAAGATTTTAAATTATATGGTAAAATGCACTTATTATGAGGGGGAATTGAAATGAATATTGTTGAAGAAAAAGAATTTTATGAAAAAATTGGAAAAACTAATGGATGGGATTTTTCAAAAATGAAGTATGATTTAGTTGATAATAGTGAGTTTATTTATTTTAATGAAGTTAATAATAATGTTAATAAAAACACTATTTTACTTGATATTGGAACTGGTGGAGGAGAAAAGCTTATAAATAATATTTCAAATGATTGTCTATTAAAAATAGGAACAGATTTTTCTGATGAAATGATAAAAGCAGCAAAAAGAAATATTGGGGATAGAAATAATATCAAAGTTTTAAAAATGAATTCTGACCAAATATTGTTTCCAGATGAGTTCTTTGATGTTGTTTGTGCAAGACATACACCATTTAATGCTAATGAAATTTATAGGATAATGAAAGTACAAGGAAAATTTTTCTCTGAGCAAGTTGATGAGGATGATTGCTTTGAATTAAAGGAGATGTTTGAAAGAGGACAAGGATACAATGAAAAAATAAAACTTATAAATAAAACTAAAGAAGAAATGAAAAAAGAAAAATTTAGTGATGTAAAATTTTTTGATATAATACAATATGAATATTATGAAACAGAAGAAGATCTATTATTTTTATTAAATAATACACCTATTATCCCAGATTTTGGAAAGATTGAAGGAGATATTGAAAATTTCAATAAATATGTTGAAAATAATAAATCAGATAAAGGAATATTATTAAAGAGAAAATTATTTGGAATTAAAGCAATAAAATAAAAAATATAAAAGAAAAGGAGAGATGGGTGTGTTTGACAAAATAGTAGAGATTACAGATTTTTTATGGGGAACGCCACTAACAATTCTTGTCGTTTGTGTTGGATTATATATGTGTAAATTATGTGGATTTTTCCAAATCACTGAATTAAAAACAATTTGGAACAATACCGTAAAAAAATTATTTAAAAGAAAAAATCAAGATGGAGATGAACAAAAAAGAACAATTGCTACAGTATTAGCTCGGAACTATTGGAACACGGTAATATTGCAGGAATTGCATCAGCAATAGCTATAGGAGGACCACGGTGCAATATTTTGGATGTGGGTAATTTCATTTATAAGTATGGCAACCAAAATGGCGGAAGTAGCATTATCTGTAAAATATAAAAAGAAAAATGCAGAAGGAACATATTCTGGAGGACCAATGTATTATATAAAAAGAATACGTGGAAAGTTTGGAAAAATTTTAGCATTTGTGTATAGTATAGCATTGCTTACATATGTTATTACTGATTCTTGCTTTGCACAAATGAATACATTGGTAACGACTGTAAATGAAACTTTTGGAATACCAACAATAATAGTAGGTGCAATTGCTATTTTTATTGCGATGATTTTACTTAATGTTGGACTAAATAAAACAAGTAAAGTTTTAAAAAGAATAATTCCTGCAATGACTATGATTTATTTATTCTTTGGAATACTTATAATAGTAATTAATATAAGACAAATTCCTCAATCTTTATTTTCAATTGTAAAATATGCTTTTCAACCTGTCCCAGTAATAGGAGGTTTTGCAGGAGCAAGTGTTATGCTTGCAATAAGCAAAGGAGCAGCAAGAGGTATTTTTGCTAATGAAGCAGGATTAGGGACTTCTGCTACTGTATATGCTACAGCAAAAGATGGAAAGCCAATATATCAAGGAATGTGGGGAATATTGGAAGTAGGATTGGTAAGTTTTGGAACATGTACTATGACAGCTTTGATTATTATGACAACAGGAGTTCTTCAAACAGGAGATACTGGAGCTATATTAGTGCTTAATGCTTTTCAAAATAATTTTGGAATTCTACGGAAAAGTCATATTGGGTATTATAATTGCATTGTTTGCATATACATCATATCTTGGCTATTTTGTTGAGTATAAAACAAGTATCACATATTTATTTGGAGAAAAACATTTTAATATTTTAAAATGGATTTATTATATACCTGTTATTTTTGCTGTTTTACTTCCAATAGATGCCATATGGTCAATAGCAGATATTTCAGTTGGATTTATAATGATTCCAAATTTAATTGCTCTAGTACTGTTAGGAAAAGATTTTAAAAAAATTGTTCAGGAATTTAAAGAAGAAAGTAAGAAATCAATTGAACCTGAAAAAAATGTAGAAAATAACAAATTGACATAAAACAAAAAAAGTGATATAATTCGCATAGTTAAAATTTTTTTAATTAAATTGGAGTTAATATTTTAGCTTCGATTTAGGGCACATTGAAAATTTAATAATATAATTATCAAATTTCTGAAGGAGGAAAATTTATGAAAATCTTAGGATTGAATGGTTGGACTGTGAGAGGACATGATGGTGGAGCATCTCTGTTGGTAGACGGAAAACTTAAATTCGCTATTGAAGAAGAAAGGCTGGTAGGAATAAGGCATGCTTATGACATGATTCCAAAGAAATCTATAGAGATGATTCTTAGTAGGGAACAAATTAGTATGAATGATATCGATAAGGTTGCTATTGGGTGGAATTATCCCGAACTTTGGAGTATGTTTGGTAGTCGGTTTATGAGTAAGACAGAAGTTTCTAAGGAACTTTTCGGAACAAGTGCATACTCTGATAAAATAGAGTATGTTGAACATCATATCGCTCATGCGTGTAGTGCTTTTTATCCGTCTGGATTCGATAAAGCATTAGTGCTTGTATTAGATGGACAGGGTGAATATATTGCTACATCTGTTTTTATTGGCGACAGAGGTTTAAAAAAGTTAAGAAAGGTTTATGAAACACCGATTTCTTTAGGTTACTTCTATGCAGCAGTAACAGAGCATATAGGTTTCCATTCAGGTCAGGAAGGTAAAACAATGGGTTTAGCTCCTTTTGGAGAACCTGTTTACTTGGAAGATTTGAAAAAATACTTATATGCAGATGAAGAAGGAAAACTTCATTGTTGTTTTTCTATAAAAAAGAAAAGTAAAGATGAAGAAGAAGAAACTATCAAGACTTGGTCAAAATTGCTTTCAAGAATTGTTAAAAGAAGAGGCAAAGGAATAACAGAAATTGACAATGATGTTGTTACGTATGCAAATCTTGCGGCATCATGCCAAAAATTATTGGAAGAGATTTTAACTAAAATGGTTATTTTTAACTGCAGAAAGTATAACGTAAAAAATGTTGCAATTGCTGGTGGAGTCGGATTAAATTGTGCTGCATCAGGTATTTTATCTGAATTGCCTGATGTCAATGAAATTTTTACTCAGCCAGCAGCAAATGATGGAGGAATATCACTGGGAGCTGCAATTAAGATTGCTGTTGATTATGGTGAAACGGTCAAGTTTGAAATGATTCCGTATCAGGGCAATAGCTATTCAGATACCTATATACAAGAATTTGTAAGAAAGTGTAAGTACACGTATATTGAATCGGAACATCTTGGAAAAGATATAGCTAAGCTTATTGCTAATGGTAATATTGTTGCAAATTTCCAGGGAAGATTAGAATTTGGACCGAGGGCTTTAGGAAATAGGAGTCTTATTGCAGATCCAAGAAAAATGGATATGTGGATAAAACTTAATGGGCTAAAAGGCAGAGAACTCTGGAGACCTTTAGCACCTGCTGTTTTGTTCGAGAAACAAGGAGATTTTTTTGAAAGTAAAAAGTTCTCTCCGTATATGACAATAAATAGCAGAATTTTGCAAGAAAAGCAGAAGTATCTTGAAGCAGTTACTCATGTGGATGGAACAGCAAGAGTGCAGTCTGTAACAAAGGAATATAATCCAAGGTTTTATTCTATCATTGAGGAGTTTTATAATTTGACGGGGATACCAGTTGTAATAAATACTTCTTTTAATGTTAAGGGTGAACCAATTGTGGCAACGCCTGAAAAAGCTTTAAAAAGTGCTGTTGCAATGAAATTGGATTATTTAGCAATTGGTAATTATATTATTGATTTGAAGTCCTAAAGAAAGAGGGTAAGTATGTGTGCTTACCCTCTTTCTTTTAATACTTTAGTTTATAAACACTTTACATAAATAAAAAAATATGATAAAATCATACAAAATATTGAATGGGAGTGATTTTTATGTATTATGTAAAAAAAACATTAGAAGTTAGTGCAAGTCATAGTTTAAAACTATCATATAAGAGCAAATGTGAAAATTTACATGGACACAATTGGATTATTGAGATTTATATGAAAAGCAAAGAGTTAAATAAAGATGGAATGGTTATGGATTTTACACATATAAAGGAAAAAATAAAAAATAAGTTAGATCATCAAAACTTAAATGAGGTATTACCATTTAATACAACAGCTGAAAATATAGCAAAATGGATTGCAAATGAATTAGGTGAAAAATGCTATAAAGTAAGCGTTCAGGAAAGCCAAGATAACATTGCAATATATGAGGTGGATGAGTAATGAATGTTGTAGAAATATTTGGAAGCATTGATCGGAGAAGGAATAAGAACTGGTGAGTTGGCATGTTTTATTCGACTAAGCGGATGCAATTTAAGATGTTCATATTGTGATACGAAATATGCTCTTGAAAATAATTTGGGAGAAGAACTTAGTATAGAGAGAATAATAGAAGAAGTTGATAAAATTGGATTTAAGAATATTACAATAACTGGTGGAGAGCCATTAATTCATAAAGATATTGATGAATTAATTTCAAAATTATTGAATAAAGGATATAATATTAATATTGAAACAAATGGCTCAATAGATATTAAAAATTATCTTGGAAAATGTTTGATTACAATGGATTATAAGTGTCCTTCTAGCTTAATGGAAAAATCAATGAATTTAAGCAATCTTGAAAAATTGACTGAAAATGATGTTTTAAAATTTGTTATTAATGAAGGAGATTTTAATACTGTAAAAAAAATACTGAAAAAATATGATTTAAAGTGTTATGTATATTTAAGTCCTATTTTTGGAGATATAGATTTAAAGAAAATAGTAGAATTTATGAAAGAATGCAATTCGCAAGGTATAAATATGCAAAAGGTAAGGATGCAAGTACAATTACATAAGATAGTATGGAAACCGGATGAAAGAGGGGTATAAATAAATTAATAGAGAGGGTGAAATTAAATGGAAAATTCAGTAGATAAGAAAAAAATAGAAAAAGCTGTATATGATATACTTATAGCTATCGGAGAAAATCCTGAAAGAGAAGGATTAAAAGAAACACCCGCAAGAGTAGCAAAAATGTATGAAGAGGTTTTTGAGGGAGTAAGATATACTAATGAAGAGATTGCTCAAATGTTTAATAAATCATTTGAACACACTAATAAGGATATAGTTATAATGAAGGATATTCCAGCATTTAGTTATTGTGAACATCATTTAGCCTTAATGTATAATATGAAAATAACTGTTGCGTATTTGCCAAATGGCAGAGTTTTGGGATTATCAAAAATAGCGAGAATAGTTGACATGATTACCAAAAGGCTTCAACTTCAAGAAAGGATAGGTTCAGATATTGCAGAGGTGATATCTAAAGCATGTGCAACAAAGGATGTTGCTGTATATATAGAGGGTGAACATTCGTGCATGACAGCAAGAGGAATAAAAAAGCCAGGAGTTTTAACAGATACATATACTATGAGAGGCAAGTTTCAGACTGACATGTCATTAAGAAACGAATTTTTTTCATCAATAAAAAGGTAAGCTATATATGAAAAAAAAGAGTATAAAAATAATGGCTTTCTTAAACTTGATGTCTGAATTTAAGTTATATGGTGTCATCGCTATATTATACTATGTGCAGGTAACAAATTCAATGGCTTTAGCCATGAGTATTTTTAGCATTGCTACTATTTCGTCATGCATATTTGAAATACCAACTGGAATCATATCTGACAAAATAGGAAGAAAAAAGACGATAATCTTGGGAAGTATTTCTTCATTAACATACATAGTAATTTTAGGTATTGCAGAAAATTATATGGGATTAATTATTGCTTCTCTATTTAATGGATTAGAAATTGCTTTTTTTAGCGGGAATAATCAGGCATATATATATGATTTAATTGAAAAAGATAAAAAAGAACAATACAAAGTTTATATTGGAAAAGTAAATTCCATGATTTATTTGGCAGGTGCTGTTTCAGCCATGATTGGAACATTTATAGTTAATTTTACATCTTTTAGGTTTGTTATTTTTCTAACAATTGTCCCAAAAGCTTTACAGTTAATTTGCTCTTTTTTATTAGAAGATGTTGTGGAAGAAAAGAATACAGAAAATATTTTACAAATTACAAAGGAAGCAATAGTTTTGGTAAAGAACAACAATATTTTACGCATGCAGATAATTGCAGATGGGATAAATGATGGGATTGGTGAAGCTTGTTTTCAGTTTAGAAGCACTTTTTATGCATTAGTATGGCCAGAATGGGCACTAGGTATACCAGGAGTTTTATCTAATATTGGAGCATTTATAGCAAATTGGTTTAGTGGGAAGATAATGAAAAGAATTGGAACACATAAATTATATGTTATTTCTAATATATATAGCATTTTATCAAATTGTGTAGGTGTTTTTATAAAAAATATCTATTCACCAATTATAATGACATCAAATTCGCTTTTTACTACCGAAGTTATTCAAATGGATATTGAACAGAAGTTATATAATGAAAAGTATAGAGCAAGTATGGGCTCTATAAAGTCATTTGCAAAAAATATAATTTTTTCTATTATAGCGGTTATACTTGGAGGATTAGCAGATCATATAGGAATTATTAATGCTTTTATTATGTTTCAATGTTTGAAATTTATTCCTATTATATTGTATAAAAAAATTTTTAATAATAATACTAAAATGCTATGCGATAAAAATAATCCATCACGAATTTGACATAATACAAAATAAATGTTATAATATTTTATGTAAATATATTTTTATAGGATTAACTAGTTGTGGTCATAACGATTATTACTTAAGGAGGAATTCATCATGACTGAATTTGAAAAAAAACCGAATCCGACAAAAGACCAGCATTTTATGGTCGACAAGGATGTCACTGCAGAGATTTGCCGGAAGGCAAATATTGGTGAAGGAGAAAATGTAGTAGAAATTGGTGGAGGTGCTGGTGCACTCACTGAAGTACTTGCTCCGAAATGTGCATCTTTGACTGTATTGGAACTTGACCATTATTATGCAGAGTTGCTCAAGAAGAAGTTTGAGGACTATCCCAACGTGACAATCATTGAGGGAAATGCTCTTGACCATTCTTATCTGGAGTACGACAGAATTGTTGCCAACTTGCCGTATACAATCACAGAACCTTTTCTTGTTAAGCTTGCACAATCTGGTGCACTTTATAAAGATAATAAGGATATTAAGAGTTCTAATGTTAAAAGCATTACTTTGGTTGTATCTCAGAACTCGGTAAGGAAAATGGTAGCTCCAATTCAGGTAACAGAAGGAAAAAGCAGGCATTTTAATTATGAATTTGGATGTATTTCTGCAATATGTCAGACATATTTGGATGTCGATATTGCACAGGTCATTCCGAGTTCTGCATTTTTTCCCGAACCCGCAGTAACTTCTTTCCTTGTGAATTTAACACCGAAAAAGAAGAAGACTACTGTTGACAGAATAATGCGTGAGATTCTCATGGACAGAGACGGCAGAAATGCTACGGTCGGCAAGGTATATCAGACAATGCTGTTGCAGGGAAGAATTTATAATATTAACAAGCATAAAGCAAAGTCTAATCAGCAGCAAAACAGAAGCTTTACTTCTAAATCAATTGAGTGCAGTAATGTCTATGATTTGACGAATGCCCAGATTTCACAACTCATCAAGGATTTAATCAGAAATGATACCAAGATGAAAAGCTCAAACAAAAGGACAGGCACTCATCGCTCATATGAGGATTCGTATGATTATTTCATAAAAACCGGAAGATATGACTACGATGAAACAGAAGAATGGGATGAAGAGGAAGAAGAACAGAGTGTTGTGACAAAATGGCAGAAGAAAGCAGAAGAAACATATGCTTACCTTTATAATGAAGAAAGATATAATGCTCTTCTTCATAGAGGTTTGGAATTTATTGACAAAGAAGAATTAACTAAGAAACTCGCAACTGGTTAAACGGAAGGGGGGAGAATTTATTTCTCTCCCTTTTCTAATAATAGGTTATTGTGCATCTAAAAATGAAATTCGAATTCAACAAAATTTTAAAATATAATTAATAATTAAAACATTTGAAAAACAAAATTGAAGTAACCTAGATTGTTTATTTAATAAATTAATAAAAATACTTGATTTATTTAAAAAGTTATGTTAAATTATAACCATAGAATCAAACATAAAATATAATTATAAATTTAGAGCTCGTATTTTTCGCATACGGAAGTGCTAAACGAGCCAAAAATAGATAATCAAAAGATTATCTATTTTTTTTATTTACTATAAAATTATTTTATTATATAATTACATATGAGGTGAAAGCAATTGATAAAATTTTGCAAAATTTGTGATGCAAAAGATGATTATGTAAATTAATACGCTGGCTTTGGCATTTAGCTTGAAGAGTTTAAAACAATTGCAAATAACACATCAGAAATGAAAGTTCAATCTAATTTAGATGTTTTTAATTATAGAATTTGAAATACTAATAGAAAGGGGTGTGGATTTTAATGGAAGTGATAGAAAAAAGAGATTTGTACGATGAAAATAGAAACTTAACAGGAGAAACCATTTTTAAAGGGGAAGATATTCCAGAAGGAAAATACATAGTTGTAGTTTTAGTATTTATTCAAAATTCAGAAGGAAAGTTTTTAATTCAAAAAAGAAGTGAAAGAAAAAATGGAAAGTATGCAACAACTGGAGGACATCCAAAATCTGGTGAAGATAGTATTCAGGGAATTATAACAGAAGTAAAAGAAGAAATTGGTCTTGATATAAAACCGGAAGATTTACAATTATATTATGGTGGAAAAACTAAATTTGAAAAGGTATTTTGGGATGATTATTATTTAAAAATAGATGTTCCTGATATTGATAAATTAAAATTACAAGAAGAAGAAGTTGCATCTGTACATTGGTTTTCGGTTGATGAAATAAAAAATTTAATGAAAGAAGGCAAATTTTTTAAAAATCATTATGAAGAGTTTGAAATTTTACTGGATTGGTTAAAAAATAATAGTAAGTATATAAAAAATATAATATCGTAAATGTTTAAATCAGGAAGAATCTGATAAATATTTATTATAATTAATAAATTAAATGTTAATTATAAATAGAAAGGAATTTGATATGATGAATAATTATGATTATTTATTAGAAAAAGGAAAAAGAGAAGGAATTGAAAAGAACGTTGTTGGAGCAATTATTATTAATGAAGATGGAAAAATTTTAATAATGTCTAGAAAGTCAGAAGATTTTATGGGTGGAATTTATGAATTGCCAAGTGGAAATATGGAAATGGGCGAAGATATAATAACAGCATTGACAAGAGAAGTAAAAGAAGAAACAAACTGTGATATGAAAGAAATACTATATTATATAGATAGTTTTGATTATAAATCCGGAAGTGGAAAAAATGCAAGACAATATAATTTTGTTATTAAAGTTGAACAAACAGATAATATTATTTTAACAGAACATGATGCATATTTATGGCAAACAACTGAAGAAATAATTGATAATCTCAAAATAACTAATGAAGTTAAAGAAACTATAAAAAAGTATATTAAAATTAAGACAGAAATTGTAATGATTACAGGAAATGTTGGAAAATATAAAGTTGCTAATGATATATTTAAAGAAAATGGAATGAATCTAATACAAGAGAAAATAGAAACTCCTGAGATTCAATCATATAATGTGGAAGATGTTTCAGCATATTCAGCTATATATGCTGCTAAAAAAATAAACAAAGCCGTTATAAAATCTGATGTAGGTTATTTCATACCAGAATTAAATGGATTTCCGGGACCATTTGTTAAATATATAAATGGAATGCTTTCGAGTGAGGAAATACTAAAATTAATGGAAAATAAAACAGACAGAACTATTATATTAAAAGAATGTTTAACATATGCTACTCCAAAAGGTGAAACAAAACAATTCATTAATGAAGAAAATGCAACTATTGCGTTAAAGGCATATGGTACAGGTTCAGCTTTTGATAGAATAGTAATATTTAATGGCCAAAAATTACCAAAATCAATGAATACTGATGAAGAAAATTTAGAACATTTTAAGAAAACTTTGAAAATTTATGAAGATATGGCTGAATATTTAAAAAAGATAAAAATATAAAACATAAGAAACTGAAATTTTTTAACAAAAAGATGGGTTGAATAGTTATAATTTGCTCTGTATTTTGGTGTTATAAATTTAGATTAACAAGTATCTTAACCCGTTGAATTTTAAATCCCAATATGTTATGATTAATATGTAAAAGGAGGTACAAAAATGGAAAAAGAATATAAATTAATACCAACAACTTTCTTCTGGATGTTTTTAGGTTTATTAGGAACAGCAATAATATCAATTTACGCATATAAAACAGATTTATGCTATAACATGATAAGAGATGGATTTTTTCAGGTAATATTAATAATAGAGTTAGCAGTAGTTATAATATTTTCATTATTATTTAAAAAATTACCACCATTAGTAGTTACAATATTATATTTTATATATTCAATGATAAATGGATTAACTCTATCGACAATATTTTATGTTTTTGAATTACAATCAATAATATTACTATTTGTAGCAACAGCAGTAATTTTTGCATTATTAGGATTATATGGATATATTACTAAAAATGATTTAACAAATTGGGGACCAATTCTAACAACTTTTTTAATAGTTGGATTAATAGTTTCAATAATAAATTTATTTTTAGGAAATACTATGTTAGATCTAATATTAGATTGGGTAATATTGATAGTATTTTTTGGAACAACTATGTATGACATTAATAAAATTAAAATGTTATCAACAGATGAAAGTTTAAACCAAGATAAAATTCATATTTATTGTGCTATGCAATTATATTTAGATTTTATTAACATTTTTATAAGAATGTTATCTATTTTTGGTAAAAGAAGAGATTAATAAAATAAGTACAATATTAATTAGAAAATATTATTTTAAATAATAAATAAAATGAAAAATAATATAAAAAGTAATATTAGTAATAATATTACTTTTTATATTAGCAACAATGTTAGAAATGATTTTAGAATAAAAAAACTTGTAATTACTATATTAGTAATGTTACAAGTTTTTTCATATTTTAAAGTTTTTAATATTTAAAGTTTTTTATATTTTCGAAGTTTAAATATTTAAAATTTATTAACAATTTCACCCTGCTTTTTATAAATACTATTTTCTGCAACAACACCTCTAACAGATGATAATGGATAAATATTTGAATTTTTTCCAATAACTGTTCCTGGGTTTAATACAGAACCACATCCAACTTCGACATTATCTCCTAGCATAGCTCCAAATTTTTTAAGTCCAGTTTCTATTTTTTCAGTTCCATCTTTTACTACAACTAATTTTTTATCAGATTTAACATTAGAAGTTATAGAACCAGCTCCCATGTGTGAACGGTAACCTAATATAGAATCACCAACATAATTGTAATGTGGAACTTGAACTTTATTAAATAAAATAACATTTTTTAACTCAGTAGAATTACCAACAACACAACCTTCTCCAACAATGGCATTTCCACGTATAAAAGCACAATGTCTAATTTCGGCGTCTTTTCCAATTATTGTAGGTCCATTTATATATGCTGTAGGGGCAACTGTTGCAGATTTTGCAATCCATATATTTTCACCGATTTTATTGTATTCTTCTGAACTTAAAGTTTGTCCTAGTTCAATTATAAAGTCTTTAATTTTAGGCAATACTTCCCAGGGATATTCACACCCATTAAATATTTTTTTAGCGATTGTTTCATCTAAATTATATAAATTTGATATTTTGCATTCATTCATTATTATCATTCCTTATTAATATATTTAGGTTTTTATGGAGATAACCTATAAACCGAATTTTAAATTTGTAATTAAAGAATTACTAACTTTTTACATTATACTATAATTTATTATATTTATTCTTTTTAGTCAATAGCTAATATAAATTGATTTTATAAACTTAATTCTAAAAATTCCTTATTTATATCGGTTTTATTTTCATGGATTGAAATATATTTGTTAGTATCTACATTTTTTACTTTGATAGAATCTCTAAAACTTGTTGCTTTTTCGCAATTATCTAATTGTTTTGTAGCTTCTTGTTTTATCATGCTAATATATCGTATAGAATCTTTAGAACTGATATAGTTTCTAAAAAAATGAATACCATTATACATTTTTCTGTAATGTTTAATAAATTTTTTTGTAGAGTTAATGGCTAATTTATTTAATTTTTGTGGTAATGTATAAGATGTGAAATATTTATATTTGTCATAAAATATTTTGAAAAAATTATATTTTTGAATTTTAGTATAAATTTCATTTATTATGGGTTTTATATTTCCTGATATAAAATCAAATTTATTTTGAATAAAAGGTGATAATGGTTTTTTATTAATTAAGCCTAATTTATATAGTTTTATATTTCTTTTATAAGTAGCATTTTGCTCTAATTTACAATATTTTCTACAATTGATTTTAGGGTCCTCAATCCAATTTTTAGTAGAAGTAGTATACCATAAATTAATATTATTTTCTAAATTTGAAATTTTTTGCATTTGTTTAGTAATTTTACTTTCTTTAGAGATTAATTTTTTGTATTTTATAAATTGAAATATAGAGAGATTTTCTATAGAATATAATTTATTCTTTTGTGATTGTAAATTTTGTAATTGTTTATTTAACGTATTAAATTTTTTCATTTTGAATAAAACAAACTCCTTTCATTGAATAAAATTTTTCTAGAAAAAAATAACAATTACAATAATACAACAGAAAACATGAAAAGTAAAGAAAAATCGTAACACAAAACTCAACATAATTCGACAAATCATAATATATTGTCACATTTAATATATCTTGCAATTATTAATAAAAAATGATATAGTAGCAAAAGAAATAAAAAAATAGAGGAGGAATATTTGGTGTCTAATCTAGAAATTTATGAATTGATAACTAAAGAAATTCCCAAAGAAAATGTTTTAACAAATGAATCAATGAAAAAACATACATCATTTAAAATAGGTGGAAATGCAGATTTTTATGTTAGAGCAAAAAACATTGAAGAAATTAAATACATATTAAATATAAGTAATGAAAACAATATATCACTAACAATCATAGGCAATGGAAGTAATTTATTAGTAAAAGATAATGGAATAAAAGGTATTGTATTAAGAATTGATATTGATAATATTGATATACAAAAAATTGATTTAATAGAAGTAGAAAAAATGTATGACATTAATAATATTAAGATACAAAAAAGTGCTGAAAGGAAATATGCAGTAGTCACAGTTGAAAGTGGCGTTTTATTAGGAAAACTTGCTCAAATTTTACTGAAAAATTCAATATGTGGTTTTGAATTCGCATCAGGTATTCCTGGAACCATTGGTGGTGCTGTAAAAATGAATGCAGGAGCATATGGCTCTGAATTTAAAGATATTGTTATTGAAACTACATGCATAGACAGAAACGGAAACATATTTAAATTAAACAATTTAGAACAAAAATTTGAATATAGAACAAGTATATATAAAAATAAAGAATATATAATTTTACAAACAAAATTATTGCTTGAATATGTTGAAAATCCAGAAGAAATAAAAATAAAAATGGATGAATACAAAAAAAGTAGAATAGAAAAACAGCCAATAGAATTTCCGAGTGCAGGAAGCACGTTTAAAAGAGGTAATGATTTTATAACAGCTAAATTAATAGATGAATGTGGTTTAAAAGGATACAAAATAGGTGATGCACAAGTATCAACAAAACATGCAGGATTTGTAATAAATACAGGAAGTGCAACAGCAAGTGATGTTTTGAAATTAGTAGATTATATCAAAAAATGTGTTTTTGATAAATTTGGAAAAAACATTGAATTAGAAATTGAAGTAGTAGGATATTAAAATATTATTGTAGAAAGGAATGTAAAAAATGAAAGGTTTTTTTGAATGGTTTAAATCAAGCTCAAAAATGAAGAGATGGATGTTTTTAATATTAGCAGGAGTAATTGCAATATGTTTTTCAATAGCAAAAATAATAGTAACAAATAAATTAGATAGTATTGCCGATGTTGCAATTATTGTTGTAGGATTTGTTATTGGATTTTTAGCAATTATTATAGGATTAGTATACATGCAAAAACGTACACTTGAATTATTAGTAAAAGAAACAGACAAAAGAGAAAAAAATGATTTGAATTCATTAATATTTAATAAAAAAGTATATAGCCAAGGGCCTAAAATAGTAGTTATAGGTGGTGGTACAGGATTAAATTCTGTATTAAAAGGACTAAAAAAGTATACAGATAATTTAACAGCAATAGTTACAGTATCAGATTATGGTGAAAAATCTTCAGATTCAAGAATGTTATTAGATACACTTCCACTAGAAGATATTAAGGAAAGTATAGTTGCATTATCTACAAATGAAGATGAGATGAATAATTTATTAAACTATAAATTTCAATATGGTAAATTACAATCATTATCATTTGGCGATATTTATTTATTGGCGATGCAAAATATATATAAGGATTTTTCAAAATCTGTAAAACAATCTAGTGAAGTACTAAATATTACAGGAAGAGTTATGCCTGTAACAATGGAAGAAATGAAAATATGTGCAGAGTTGGAAGATGGAACAGTAATAGAAAACAGAGCTGATATACCAGATATAGTTAATCAAAAGTCTAGTAAAATTAATAGAATATTTATTAATCCTACAAATTGTAGAGTGGCACCAGGTGTTGCTGAAGCAATAGAAGAAGCCGATGCTGTAATTATAGGACCTGGAAATTTATATACAAATGTTATTCCTAATTTACTTGTAAAAGGTGTTGCAAGAGCAATAAAAAATTGTAAAGGTTTCAAAATTTATATAAGTAATATAATGACAGAACCTGGACAAACATATAATTATACATTAGCAGACCATGTAAAAGCTATAATTGACCATGTTGGTGAAGGAGTTATAGATTATTGTATATATGATACTGGTGAAATTGTTCCAGAAATTATTAGAAAGTATAATATGGAAGGTAGTGAACTTGTAGAACAAGACACTGCAAAAGCAAAATCTTTAGGAATGCATTTATTAAAAAGAGATTTAGCAACTGTAGATGGTGATCGTATAAGACATAATCCAGATGCTATTGCAGCATCTATTATTGAATTAATATGTGAAGATTTAAAATTTAGAGATATGCAAAATAATCCAGAATATATGATTTTAAATGATAAATTGCAGTACAAAAAAAAGAAAATTAAAGAGAAAAAAGCTCATAAAACAGGAAAATTGAATAATATTGATTATGATAAGAAAAGTAAATTTTTTGATAAATATCAAGAGAGAATAAAATCAATAAAAGAAAGCGATGAGAAAGTAAAACAAAAAACTAAGAAAACTAGAAATAATCAGATATTAGGAAAAACAATAAAAGACACTAAATCATCTGGTGAATCAAAGTCTAGTAGTACAAAAAGCAAAACATCAAAACCTAGAAAGTAGTGTTAGCAAGGAGGAGTAAATGGAAAGTCTATATTTATTTTATGGGCAAGAAGAATATTTATTAGAAGAATCTGTAAAAAAAATAAAAAAATCTTTTAATGAATTGTTAGAAGGAATTAATCTAATTAAAATAGATGAGAGTAATGTAAATCAGTTAATTTCAAACATTGAAACTCCATGTTTTGGCTTTGATAAAAAACTAATAATTGTTAGAAATTCAGGACTTTTAAAAAAAGAAGGAAAAAAGAAAAATGCATATATATCAGGCCTTGTTGATAAAATTTCTGAATATATAAAAGAAAATATAGAAAGTATTAAGCAGGATAATGTAATAATTTTTATAGAGGAAGAAGTTGAGAAAAATAAATTATATAAAGTAATAGAGGAATATGGAAAAGTTCATAATTTTGAGTCAGAAAAGCTACCAAATTTAGTTAAAAGAGTAAAATCTATTGCATTAGCATATAAAGTTCAAATATCAGATGTGAATGCTAAATATTTTATAGAGTGTTGTGGAACTAGTTTACAAGACATAATAAATGAATTAAGAAAACTAATAGAATATGTGGGAGAAAATGGTGAAATTCAAAAACAGGATATAGATGTATTGACTACTAAACAAATTGATAGTGTAATTTTTGATTTGACTGATAATTTAGGAAAAAAAGATATAAAAAAAGCTATGGAAGTTTTTTATAATTTGATATATCAAAAAGAACCTGTTCAAAAGATTTTGATTACTTTATATAATCATTTTAAAAAATTGTATATTGTTAAAATTGCACAGGATTATAATGAGAATATAACAGAGGCATTGAAATTAAAGCCTAATCAAAGTTTTTTGATTTCAAAATATAGAACACAAGCAGGGTATTTTAAGCAAGGTGAATTGAGAAAAATTTTGGAAGAACTTTCTGATTTGGATTATAAGTATAAGGTTGGGTTGATTGATTTGAATGTGGGGATAGAGGCTATTTTGTGTAATTATTGTGGGTAGGTACCGAGAGAAAAAATTTGTTACTTTTGAAAAAACAAACTCCTTCAAACGCGGTGTGGTGCTTACTGGGTTTGTTGGACTTGTTACGATAATTACTGGGGTTGAATGTTTGTGGGCTCAGGTCGGAGGTTTGTTTTTTCAAAAGTAAAAATTTTTTCTCCGAGTGAGGATAAAACGACCAGTAAAGGAACAGATTTTTAATATATTTTATTTTGACTGCTAACTTTAGGGGATGCACTATAATTATTTTTAATTAATATGTTACAGCTTAGTAAGAAATAATACAGCATTTTGAAAAAATGCTTGAAGAAATTTAAGGGCTATGATAATATATAGGAAATTCAAAAAGTGAGGCGATACTATGGCAAATGAAAAAAGTAAAAAAATAGAAGTTATTAAAGGAAAGGGGAAATTGAATATTTCACCTGTTAGTAATCATTTAGATGTAGAAAAACCTAAAAATAAAACTGATAAAAATAAAATTATTATTCCTAAGGAAAAGAAGAATTAAGAATTAAAAATTAGAAATTGAAAATTGAAAATTAAAAATTAAAATCTAAAATTTAGAAATTAAAATCATAACTGGTGATTTTCATTATCCAATAAAAAATGCACAATCTGAACTATTCTCGAGATTGTGCATCTTTTTTTACGTACTTTAATTTACTAAGTGTATTAATTTATATATTTAATTAAATAGCTTGTTTTTCGTTTTCTTCATTTTCATTTGAGTTGTCGTCTTGATTAACAACTTCTAAACTTGAAACTGAAACTTCATATGCTACTTTTGTTTCAACTCTTCCGTCATCATATTTTTTCTCGTATGTTCTTGATTGAACTCTACCTACTATTTTAACTTCAGTTCCTACTGGAATGTTTTCACAAAATCTAGCATTTCTTCCCCATGCTATACATGGTATGTAATCTGATTTGTTATATGCTCTATTTACAGCTAATAGTAAATCTGAAATTTCTCTACCAAATGGTGTTTGTCTATAAATAGGTTTTTTACATATGTAACCATTTAATATAACTTCATTTGATACTACATCTTTGCTTACTTCAATTTCTTCTTCTTGATTTTCTACAAATTTGATATCTTTTGCAAATACTGTAAGTACTAATCTATTTCTTTCATTTTCATAGCTGTTATATGATCTAAATTGACCTTCTACTATGATTTTTGAATCGATTTTTAATTCATTAATTGAAAGTAATCTTTCTGATACAGTTATTGGTATAATGTCTGCGTTTCCGCTTAAACGTGGAACTGCTAAATCAAATATGTAAAACTTCTCTCCATAAATTTCATGACTAAATCTTTTATCGCTTGTAACCTTTCCCACTAATACTAAGTGGTTATTTTCTAAATAATTTGTATTCAAATTTATTTCCTCCCCTTATTTGTTTATTAATGTTTTTAATCATAATGTAAAAATTTTCATATCATATTTATTAGTATACCACACTTTTTTGGTTTTGTCTACATAAAAAGTTATATTTTTGAATATTTTTTATTTTATACTATTTATGTGAATTTCATCATAATTTGGTAAATATATCAAAAATAGTATTAAAATAGTTATTAAATCATATATACTATACTTTTCGTTGTTTTCTAATTTTATTTCTTGTAATTTCACCATAATTGTTATATATATTTCTTTGTACACAAATTAATACATCATCATCTGTAACACTTGATATTGTAATACTAGATTTCGAGTTGAAACCATATGTTATCAAATTTGAATTAACAATATTTAATTGTTGACATTCAATTTTAATATCCATATTTATAACTACATTTTTTGCATTATTTAATAATTTATTTAGCTCATCATATTTTTCAAATTCTTTATTTATTATTACTGTATCAAAATGAACATTCTTAATATTATCTATATTCTTTTCATTTATAAATATTACATTATTATCACTAAATACATTATTATTGTTTAATAATTGTTTTATATTATTTTCACTTTCAATATCAGTAATAATCCCAACAAATACCATTTTCTTTAATCTCCTTATTTTTTATTATTTCATTAGTTGGCTAAAATATTCTATTTTTTTGCATATTTATTGTTATATTGTTTTTTATGTTTATTGATATATTATTTTTTATATTTAGTGTTTTATTTATTGTTATATTTAATGCCATATCATTTAGTTTAGTTACAAATATACTAAAAATTTCTCATATATACAAATAGGAAGGACACTTGAAGTGCCCTCCCATTTATATCAAGTTAATATAGTACCCTCTATTTTATACCAACTACTCCAAGTACCATTATTACAAGTTCTTGTATAAGTTGCACTTGAGCTAATTATCTTTTGAATACAATAATTATCAGCAGTATAATAATTTTCTAACCACATACCTCCTGTTAACCATGTAGGAGCTTTTAATACT
>USQY01000014.1 GCA_900557045.1 uncultured Clostridium sp. | reverse complement strand
GAATATCTCATTATTTTTTTATGTTAAATTCTCCCCGAATAAATTTTACACTAACTTTTTATTTTCAAAAATTTACAAATTTTCCAATATTGACCATTACTTTCTTACACCGTTATTTGTTTTATGCAAAATGGTCTTTAGTTTTTTATTTTACACATTTCCTATTACAATTCACAGTTTTATATTAAAATTACATGTTTTACACTGACTCCGAGAAATATTCCTTAATTTTTTCAATTAATTCTTTTTTCACATCATAAACATTCATACCATCAACTTGTGCTCCTGCTAAAGTTATATGGCCTCCTCCTCCGTAATTTTTCTAAAATAATCTGAACATTTATATCGCCTAAAGAACGTCCACTGATGCAAACTTTCTCGCCATAATTTCCAATTACAAATGATGCTGTAATATCACTAATTGTTAGCAACTCGTCTGCTGCCTTTGCACAAATTATATTCGCATCTTTATCAACTTTATCATATACAGAAATAGCAATAGAATCTCCTATAATTTCTGCTTTAGAAACTATTTCAGAAATAGTAGCATATGTATTCAAATCACTTTGGAACCATTTCTTTACTTTAATAATATCAACACCACATCTACGTAAATATGCTGCTGCCTCAAATGTTCTAACACCTGTTTTAAAAGTAAAATTCTTAGTGTCCATCATTATCCCCGCATATAAACCTTCTGCTTCTACTGTAGATAATTTTATATTTTCTTCTGAATATACTATTAATTCTGTAACAAGTTCTGCTGCTGATGATGCATATACTTCTTGAAATGTTAAAACAGCATTATCTATATAGTCTGTACTCATTCTATGGTGATCAATTATAACTATTTTTCCTGCCGAATCTACTAATTCTGGAACATCTGAATAATTTCTTTTGTGAGTATCTACTACAATTAGCAAAGTATTTGAATCTGTAACTTCAATTGCTTCTTCTTTTCCTATTATCGATTTTTCATATTCTTCTTCTCGTTTTGCATATTCAATAAAATTTTCAAGTCCAATCCCTGCATTACTATTTACAACATAGGCATCTTTTCCCAGAGATTTAACTAATCTATATATTCCTAAACTTGAACCTAAAGAATCAATATCACTATTTGTATGCCCCATTATTACAACATTATTTGATTCCAAAATAAGTTCCTTTAATGCATTTGCAACACTTCTTGCCTTTACTTTCGTACGTTTTTCTAATTCTTGTGTTCTTCCTCCATAAAAAATGTATTTTCCACTTTTTCTTATAACTGCCTGATCTCCACCTCTACCCAAAGCTATATCTATTGCATTTTTTGCAGATTTATATTTTTCATAATATGATTCACCTTCATTTGAAATTGCTATACTTAAAGTTGAAGGTATTTTTACATTTTCGTTATTTTCTTTAATAAGATCTAATATATTAAACTTATTTTCTTCTAATATTTGTAAATATTTTTGCTCACATATCAATACAAATCTATCTCTTTCGGTTTTTACAATTAAACCATTGAATTCTGTAGCCCAATCATAAATTTTTTTCTCTATTTGTGAAAAAATTTGCAATTGTTGTTCACCAGAAACGCGTTGAACAATCTCTTCGTAATTGTCAATCATTACTATTCCTATGCATACCTTTGAGTCTTCATAATCATTTTTTAAATTCACAATTTCTGTTTCATCTACAAAATACATAGTTAAAGTATATTCCTTACTTCCGGGTATCTTTTTATCTACATTTTTTTTATCTGGTGTCTTAGATTTTACATACTCGCATATTATTTTATAATTTTTGTTATTTATTACTATCTTTTTAACAATTTGATTATTTTTCAAATTAGTATTATTTTCAATTTCTAATTTTATTTCCTTTATAATATTATCTAAAATAGATGTTACATCAAACTCTCTAAATTCTTTTATAAATTTAGTACTTTTCCATATAATATTGCCACCTGTTTCTGCTATTATTAATGGAAATGGTGAATTAATTAAATTCCTTTTGGAAACTTTATCTATATTCAAAGTTAAATCTGTAATGTGCTCTGAAACTTCTGCTATTCTTTTTTGATTAGTCCAATATGTATACAATATAATAAGTATATATATTACAACAGCTGGTAGTATAATTATTGGTTTTAAAATGCATATAATTATTAACAAAATTGCAATTATAACTAAATATACTTTTGTTTTTGATACTAATTTATCAAAAAAATTATTATTCGATTGCATATTTATCTCCTCTTTTTTATTTTAACTATAGTTAAATTTTACCTTGTTTTCTATGTTCTGTCAAGTTAGGGGATGCATTTTAATATATGCATCCCCTAATTTTAATTGCTTTTAATTATTTAGTAACCAATTTTAAACACTTAAATATTGTAGTTCCTATTGTTTCTTCTACACTTTGTATTGTATAACCATTTGGCACATTAATTTTGGTTTGAATTCCACCAATATAATCAGTTTGACCTTTCACACATCCATCAAAAATGCTTAATGTTCCATGGTTTTCTATACCATATGTTGCACCTATTATTACAGGCATTTCTTGATTAACATCTTCATCTTCAATTCCTATAGTCAAAACACCTGTGCCAGCATTATATATTCCTGCTCCTAGGTAACTTTTTATTTCTGATTCTACCACTGTAGTTTCATCTGGAAGTATTGTATCTATTATTATTAATTTTCCATTGTTTATTATAGCATAATCACTAGTTGGAACTTCTATTAAATGTCCTTTTAAGTCTATTGTTATATCTTGGTTAGTACCAATTGTTATTCCACTTGTTATAACTAAATCCTTTTCTAAAGTAATTACAGATTTGGATGTTCCTGCTGCTGATATTGCTTCTTGTATTGAATCATAATATGCATTATTCATTTTTACTACTTGCTCAAATGTTGCTTCAACTTCTAATATTGCAACAGTTTCATTTTCTGAAAACAAAGTAGTATACAGGTCTGGTTTATCATTTACTTTTCCATAAATCGCTTTTGTATTACCTATAATTTTACCATCATAGAAGTTAAATGTTCCAGACTGATTATTTACACCATATCCAGTTGCTGTAATAGTTGGAGCTGTTGTACTTACAGGATAGTCTTTTACTCCTAATGTGAATGTACCACTAACTATATTTACACCATTTCCAGAAGAATTATTTATTTTTCCTCCTGTCATTTGTACATTACTTTTTCCGCTAGATCCATCCAAATAAAGTGTACCTGTTATTTCTCCTCCAGTTATAATCGCATTAACAGCTTGAAAATGAACATTTCCTAATTTTCCATTCTCTATTTTAGTTTTTCCTTTTATAACTTCTGAATCTCCTATAATAGTTCCACCTGTTATGATTAATTCATTACTATATCGTACTGATAATTTTCCATTAATTGTTCCATTTTTTATTTGTGCACTATTTATGTTAGAACATTCAACATTTTCTAAAATTCCACCTTCTATTATAATCTTATCTGTATTGTGAGAATATATTCTTCCAGAAATTTCCCCACCAGTAATTATTAAATTAGACTTACCAGTATCACTATTTTTATATATTGCATTATGATAATATCCTGTTATTTTTCCTGATTTTATTTGTATATTCATTTCTGTACAATCATTTATTATATATCTATTTCCACTGCTTTTGGTGCAATTAATATTTGTTCCATCCATTATAAATGTTGGTATATTATCATCAACAATAGTCGCTTCATTTTCTAATATTCTCATTTCTGTTGTATCGTCTCCATAATACGCTCCTTCTAGTTGTATTGTTCCTCCTAATAACTCAATAGTATTTAATGATTTATTATATATCGTATAAACCCCTCTAGAATAACCACCTATATCTACTATACTTTGAATATTACCATTAGTCATTTTTATATTACCATTTTTACCATTATAAATAAGAATTCTAGAATTTTCATCTCTTGCTATAATATTCGAATATAATTTACCATTTGATAATTTAAATGTACCATAATTATCTAGCATTTTATAAGAAACATCTATTACACCAGATTTTTCAGCTGAAGTATCTGTTACTTCATATGTTCCCTCATTAATTATTCCTGTGTATTGATATAATCTATTTCCATTTAAATCTAGAACAATATTTTTACTATCTAAAATATTATATTCCAAACCACCTATACCTACATTTCTTAATAACTTAATTGTAGTAACATCTGATTCTTCTGGAGTATTATTACCAATATTTATTGCCTCTGCTAATGTTGGATATTTATTTTCTCCTATTTGTGCAACATCACCACTACCTAACTCCGCTTTTTCTGTAATAACACCATTATCATCAGTATTTTCTTCATATAAAATCTCCACATTATTTTCAATATCTTGTATTCTTCCATAAATTGCCTTATTTTGTGCACCTGTTATTATTCCATCATAATATTTAAATACATTTCCATTTTTAATACCATATTGTGCACCTTTAATACTTATTGCTGTATTATTTACATTTTCATCTTTAGTACCAAGATTTAGCTTACCATAATTTACAATTGCATCTGATTTATCAGATATTATTGTTCCACCTGTTATGTTTAATTCAATATTATATTGGCTACTAATACCATTTTCATAACCATTTTTTATTGCAATTCTTGTACCTGTAATATTTCCACCTGTAATATTTAGAATTGTATCACCTTTACCATAATAACCATTTTCTATACCACTATGTCCACCTGATGTATCTGTAGCATTAATAGTTCCACCATTTATATTTACTATACCATTAATATTGTAAATAGCACAATATCTATAATTGTTAACCATAATATAACCATCGTTAAATGTGACTATTCCTCCACCTATATTAGAAATAACATCAGTATGTATACTTTTATCTACATTTATATTTTCTATAATAATTTCTCCTGTAGAATTATTGGTAATTTTTTTTGTTTTAGGAGCCTCTATAGTTTTATCTATTTTTCCTATTACAATTTTTCCACTAGTAGCATTATAAATTTCTCCTAATTCACCTGAATTTATATAAATATTTTTACATTCAACATTATTATAAACACCATATCCATTTATTCCTATTGTTCCTGAATTTACAATAACCTCTGAATTCACATTATTTACAAAAATTGCATTACCTTTTGTAGTTATTGTTGCATTATTTACTTCAACATTACCTTTATTTAAATTTATTGCTGTTCCAGATGAAATCGAATTACCAGATACTATTGATTCTATTGTTCCTCCGTTTATTATAATGTTTCCTGAAGTTTCATCTGTTCCATTATTAATTATTGCTGAGCCAGTATAACATGTTAATTTTCCACCATTTATTGTAATATTTCCAGTACCATTATTTACAATTATATTTTCTGTGTGTGTTTGTTTTAAATTACCAGAATTAACTATTAATTCCCCTGTTCCTTCTAAAGAAATTAAGTCTTGTGCTGTATTTACAATTGTACCTAATCCTTCACTTTCAGAGCCTTGTATTGTTAATTTTCCTTTTACAGTAATTGTGTTTTTATTACCAGCAGATAGTTCATATCCATTTAAATTTAATTTAATATTTTTATTTTCTCCAACTACTGCAGAATCTTTAGTTCCTGAAATAATTGCATTTCTTAATATTACTATTTCTTCTTCACTATTTTCTACACATTCCTCAAACGCTTCATCTAAGAAATTATATTGTTTATGTGTAGATGCATTTTCTGCTATTGGTAATATAGCTAAATATACAGTTTCTCTTGATGTTTCTTCATTAATAGTTCTTATTGGTTCATATCCTTCTTCTAAATCAGATATTGTGCCAGATATTGAGTTTGTTTTTGCACCCTCAATAATACCGTCATAAAAATTAAATACTGAACTTCCAGTATAAACACCTACTGTTTTGCCATATATTGATGGTGTAGTTATATCTACACTTCCATCTTTTAATCCTAAAGTTAATGTTCCTGATGATGAAATACCATTTTGACCAGTTCCTGTTATATTTCCTTTATTAACTTGTAATGTTCCAGAATTTAAAATTCCTCTATAACCTGTTATTGTTCCTCCAGAAATTGTTGCAGTTTTACTATTTTCTATTGCTGTTCCATAATTCACACTATTATTAGTATTTTGAATTATTCCTCCTTCAATTTCTAAATTACCTTTATTTTTTATTGTAGAATACGAGGTATTTTTGATAATTCCTCCTTTAATTTTAGCTGAACTGTTTTCATCATTTATGTCTATTGCACTGCTTCCGCCACTTTGTATTTCTCCACCATTTACTTCTAAATATGCAGAATTATATAAGTCAATAACAGAGCAAACTGTTCCATTGTTAATAATTAATTCTCCATCTTTAAATTCTAATGGACTATAATTCTTTATTGTTCCATTATTAATAATTACTTTGCTTGTACTAGAATTATATATGCTACGTCCACCATAATTAGTAGTACTTTTTATAGTACCATCATTTATTATTATATTACCTGTTGATACATTATATATTCCTTTACCTGCACATATATCTCCACTTTCTATAATAATAGCCTGATCATTATCGCTTCTGGTTGAAGTATTATAAATTCCGGTTGTCCAGATGCTATTTGCCTTTATATTACCACCATTTACTACTAATTTTCCATTTTCCTCATTACTTATTAAAGATAAATATTCGTAATCTCCTGAACTTATATTGGTTCCATTTATACTTAAATTTCCTGTATTAATTATAGCTTTTTGATATTTACTAATATTTGAATATGTTTCTCCATCTACATAATAGTTCAAATCCAATTTTCCAATACTCATATCTTTTTTGTTGTTTATTAAACTTGAATTAGCATATGTAAATATTCGGGCTGTTGTTGTACAAGTATCATCTTTATCTTTATCACTTATAATTTCAAGTTTTCCATTGTTTTCAAACAATACATCTTTAAATAAACTTCTTATTGTAAATGATTTACAATCTAATTTTATATTCTTATTTTCTGATATTGTAATTGTTTTTATAGGGTATATATCTTTCAATAATTCTATTGTTGTAGCATTTTCTGTATCATCTGATACAGCTTGTATTGCATTTTCCAATGTTGTATATGTATTTTCACCTATTTTAGCAACTGGTTCTTGAGGTATTCCAACTGTTGCAATTTCTCTTTGTATTCCATCTTCTATTTCATAATTTATAAGTACTTCTGTATTTTCTGAAACACTACTTACCGCTCCCTGAATTGTACACTCTTTGTCTGATTTTATCTTTCCATCATAGAAATTTAATGTTCCAGTTATATTCTTAATTCCATTTGAAGCTATTATTGTTGGAGAATCTGTTTTAATATTATCATCATTCTTTCCTAAATTTACAGTACCTTCATTATATATTCCCCAATCTGTTGAATTACTTGTTAATGTTGCAACATACACATTTACTGTGCTTCCAATTTTATTGTTTATTGGATTTCCTTTTGTTGTTGTTACTGTTGTTCCCTTATCTAAATTAGCAATACCTTTATTTACAACTATCGCACTAGATGTATTTGTAATATTTGTATTTTCAAAATTAGCAGTACTGTATTGATTTATTTCTGTTTGTCCAATTAATTCACAATTTTTTATATTAATTTCAGCATTAGCCTTTTCGTAACCCATAGTACTTATAATTCCTTTTGTTACATCTATTTTGGTATCATTTATATTTATTTTACCCTGTGTAACATGTATACCACCATTAATTTCACTGTTATTAACTATTGCATTTCTACTTTTTTTATTTGACCCAGAACAATCTAAATACATCGTATAATGTGAGCAATCAAATGTACATTTATTAATAACATAAGCTTGTGTATCTGATATATTATTAATATCTAAACCAACATATGAACACACTCCATAATAACCACTTATATTACAATTATTCATTTGTATTACTGAGTTTTCATTCTTATTATATACAGCAGAACAATCATACGAATCATAAGTTGAAACTAAATTTGTATTTTCTAAAACAACATTAGTAGCAGTTCTTACTTGTATTCCAGGTTCACCTTTTACAGTACCACCTGTTATTTCAATAGAAGTTTCAGCTGCAGACTCATCTATTATAGTATCATCACCACTACAAGTTCCACCTGTCATAATCAATTTACTGTTATCAGATAATTGTATACCATCTTCTGATGCTACCACATTACCACCATTAATAGTTAATAATGAACTTTCTTTATTTCTAATTACATTAGTATAATCTTTGTTACCTGAAGCTTCTCCTCCATTTATTATCACTTTTCCATAATTTGTAATAGCATCTTTATATGCTGAAGATGTACCCTTTGATTCAATTTTTACATTACCACTTGTTAATGTAAATTCTCCATCAGTATTATTCAAAATTGTACTATGTGTAGTACTTGTTATTGTACCTTTAGCAGGATATATATCAAAACAATCTATAAATGGTGCAAATGCTGTTGATGATTTATATACTCTTATTGTATGTTCACCTTCTGTTAATTCTCCTAGTTTGATAACTACACTAGCATATCCATTACCTGAAATACCTGAATTTTTAAAATTCATAATTTGTATTCCATCAATAAATATGTCTGAATCTCTATTCATGTATGTACCTTTCACAACTAATTCATATTTTTTCTCTTCTGAATTAAATGTAAAATTAAAATCATAATCATAATTATTTCCAGTATGTCCAACCTTTCCATTAGAAACATCTCCTTTTACTATATTAGTATCTTCGGCTTCTATATGAAAATTACTATTATCATCTGATTTACTATCAACTACTTCTAATTTTCCATTGTTCTCAAAAACATAGTCACTTCCAGTTGTAGTTATAGCTTTTCCATTCAAATCAATTTTAATATTTTTATTTTGATCTATTACTATTCTTTCTGTTTTCGTTATATCTTTTACAACTGTAATTTCTACTTGACTGCCATCTTCTCCTATTATTGTATTTGCATCTTTTATAGCATCTTCAATATACATATATGTTTTTCTACCAATTCTTGCTTCTACATTTGAAACTACTCCAAGTGTTGCAACTTGATTATTATCTGAATCTACAGTTACAGTTGAACTATATAAAATTGGTGTTACATCTGTATTACCCTCTATTGCTGTTTTTGCTGTTATTTTTCCATCAAAAAAGTTAAATACACCTTGTTTATTATCTATTATTTCTTTTTCTATTCCTTTTGTTTTACCTATAATTTCTGGTGTTCGTTTTACTGGCTTTGATTCCTCCCCTAATGTAAATTCTGAATTTGTTTTAATGTATATTGTTGTATTATTTTCACTTACCATCTTTCCTGTTTGTATTTCACTATTATCTACCACTGTACATTTAGAATTATCTAATTTTACCGTTGGTAATATTTCTGATTTGGAATTTATATAATACCCAGCTAAATCTATTTCTATATTTTTGTTTTCTATACCTATGCTCTCATCTTTAACATCTCTTAAAATTTCTAATTTACTTACTTCATTTTCAACTGTTTGTCCTGCATTCTCAAGAGCTTGTAGTGCCTCATTAATTGTTACATATTTACTTCCATTCAAACTTTCTACTGGTGATGAAACAATTTTTACAACTGGATAATACTGATAATAATATGTTACCTCTATTGTTTCTGTTGTATATACGCCTGTAGTATTTCCAGAATTTTCTACAACATAGAATTCTTTTCCATCTAAATAATTTCTTTCATCTGTTTCTATAATATTTCCATTTTCGTCATATGTTGGTATTAAATCATCTGTTTCATAATTTTGTCCTAAAGTTTTTGTTGTAAATATTTCATCTTCTGCTAAAACTACTGGTAGATTACTAAATTTTGGTCCTGTTCCTTGTAAATAGTGATGCACAATAACTTCATATGCTCTTTCTTCCCAATTTGCTGTATATTTTCTATTTCCTATACTACCTATTCCTATTTTTAAGTTCTTCGTTGGTGTTTGAATATTTCCTGTTGCACCTGTTTGTTCTTCTGTTGGATTTGTAATTAACTCACCACTATCATCAACAACACCACCTGTCCAACCTTTAAATAAATATCTATCTTTTATTGGATTATTTACAAATATATCTGCAGTTTTTAAATTATATGTTGTTGTATTTGTTTCACCTTCTATTAAATTACCATCTTGCAAATCATAAGATATTGTATATTCTTTTAATTTATAATATACTTTTATAACATTTTCTTCTTCAGTTGCACCAATTGTTAGTGGTAAATTTTCAGCTCTTTCAAACTCATAACCTGGTTTTAATTTCTCTGTATAACTTGTTATTACACTTTCATATTCTACAGGTTCTCTAACTTCTGTTTCAGTTTCATCTTTTTTATTATCATAATAATAGTCTACTGTAAATGCAAATTTAGCCTTCTCTTTTTTGGCATTTGCAGTTAATGTTACATTACCTGCTGGAATTTTAACTGTTGTATTAGTCATTGCCAAATTTGGTATTAATTCTGTATTGCTTGATGTCCAACTTTTCCAATTTGTTGTATATCCTGTTATTTTGCTTAAAGATACACCTATTTTTACACTTTCTTCATATTTGTACGTTTTTTCTATTGATGTTACTGAACTATCTTCTCCATTAATTACCTTTTCAATATTTTCCCCTGCAACTAAATTCAATCTATATGTATTTCTTGTATAAAATATTTGTAATACTAATGTTCCATCTGGACTTATTGTTCCAGATATTGTTTTTGAAGATTTTTCTGCATTATAAGTAAAACCTAATATTTCTATTGGACTAGCTGTTACAATTTCCCCTGTTGTTCCTGTTATACTTCCATCTTCTCCTTGAGTTTTATATAATGTATAATTTTTTAAATTTACTTCTGTTTCCTCAGTACTATCTAGTTTTTCTATATAATGTTCTATTTTATAAGTTGTATCTGTACATGGTCTCCAATTAGCAGTATATTTTCTATTTCCTATGCTTCCTCTTTCAATAATTAATTGTGCATTTTCAGATGTTGTATTACCAGTTGTTCCTGTTTGTGTTGTTGTTGGATTATTAATTACTTCACCATTATTATTTACAACACCACCTGTCCATCCTAAAAAATTATACCCTTGTTTTTTTGGATTATTTACTAATATATCTTCAGTTTTTACATTATATTGCTCAATATTTGTTTTTCCCTCTGGTAATTTACCATCTTGTAAATCATATTTAATAGTATAATTTAAAATTTTGTAATATACTTTTATTTTATTTGTCTCTTCATTTTGTGTAATCTTTAATGGTGTTCCTTCAACTCTTTCAAACTCAAAACCTAAAACATCTTTTTTATTAAATCCATCTACTGTTGTATTATATCTTGCTGTTTTTGTTTCTGTTTTTGAACTATCTATTTCATTATTATAATAATACTCTATTGTATATTTATAATTTTTTCCCTGTTTGCTTGCCTTTGCTGTTAATGCTACATTTTCAGCCGGCATTGTTATTTTTGCATTTTGATTATTATTATTTAAAACACTTGTATTATCAGATTCCCACTTTAACCATTTTATTTCATAATATTCCTCTGTTTTTAATATTGCTGATATATCCACTTGTTGTTCATATTTTATTTGTTTAACTAACTGTGTTGTTGAACTTTCACTTGTATTAATTCCAACACTTTCAATATTATCTCCAACAACTAATGTTAAAGTATATGAATTTCTTGTATAATATAATTTTAATATTAGACCACCATCGCCCTTTACAGTACCTGATTTTACAGCATTTTTATTATTTTCATCATATGTAAAACCTTTATATGTTTTTGGTGTTCCTGTTACTATTTCATTTGTTGTTCCTGTTAATGTTTCTGTATCTAACTCAACCTTTGTAAAAGTCCCATCTAAATTCTCTTTATAATGTTCTACTTTATATTCTGTATCTGTATTTGCTCTCCAATTTGCAATATATTTTCTATTTCCAATACTCCCCTTTTCAATTGCTACTATTTGTGTTGAAGTTGTTACATTACCTGAAGCACCTGTTTGTGATGTTGTTGGATTATTAATTACTTCACCATTATTATTTACAACACCACCTGTCCATCCTAAAAAAGTATATCCTGCTTTTTCTGGATTATTTAATGTAAATGTTTCTGTACTTACATTATAATTTCCCAAGTTCGTTTTTCCAACTGGTAAAGTTCCCTCATTTAAATCATAAGTAATCCCAAACACTGTTTGTTTATAATAAACTTTCATTACATTATTAATTTCATTTTCAGTTATTTTAATTGGCTTATTTTCTATTTTTTCTAATTCATATCCCATCTTGTTATTATTTGTATATCCTGATATAACTGTTCCAAATTTAGCAGTCTTCTCTTCTGTTTTTGATTCATCTTTTTCATTATCATAATAATATTCAATTTTATATCCATACACATTTGGTGTTTTCGTTGCCTTTGCTGTTAAAGTTATACTTTGCATAGGAATTCCTATTAAAGCATTTTGCAAAGGTTGATTTGTTAAAATTTCACTATCATTAGATTCCCAAGTATTCCATATAATTGTATATCCTGTTTCATTTTCCATAACTGCTGATATATTTACTTGCGAACCAAATTTAAATTCAGCTTGTATTTGTTTTGTTTCACTAGGAATTGTGTTTGTAAATTCTGTTCCATCCATTAAAATTCCAGAAACACTTGTTATATCTATTTCTTCTGGTCTTGTAAAACTAACACTTTTAATATTTTCACCAGCCACCAAATTCAATATATATTTGTTCCTTTTATAATATACATTTAACACTAAACTACCATCTGCTTTTACGGTTCCCTCTAATATATTATTTTCATTATTTTCATCAAAAGTAAATCCTTGGTATGTTCTTTTTACTGCTAATACTGTTGCATCTGTTGTTCCTTCTAAATTTACTGTTTCCGCAACTTCATATGTTCCATCTAATTTTTCTTTATAATATTTAACTTTATAACCAGTTTTAGAATCACCAACCCAATTTGCAGTATATACTCTGTCACCCATACTTCCTGTTCTTATTGTTACATTTTCTGTAGGCTCTGCTATATTTCCTGTTGTTCCACAATTTACTTCTTCAGTTCCACCTGTCCATCCTGCAAATACATATCCTTGTTTTACTGGGTTATTTAAAGTTATATCAGATGTTTCAATTGTATATGAACTTACATTTTCTTTTCCTTGATCAATTGTTCCTCCATTTAACATATATTGAATATTATAATTAATTGCTTGTTTATTAGCAGTTGCCTTTAAAATTATATCTCCTGCAGGCATTATAATATTTTCAGATTTATTTATTTTATTTTGTATTAACCCTGGTGTTAAACTATTCCAACCATTCCATGTTATTTTATAACCTAAAATTTGTTTTAATGTTGCATTTATTTGAACACTTTCGTTATATTTATACATTCCAGAGCCTATTATACTATCTATGTTATCATCTTTTTGTAAAGTTAATTTATATGACTTTCTTATGTAATCTACTCTAATAATATTTTCATTTTCATTATATGATATAGTAATTGATTTTGGTGTTTCCTTTAACTCATATCCTGTAATACATTTATCTGTATAAGTATTTACAATACTATTATATTTAGCTGTATGTGTTTCAGTTTTATCCTCATCTTTTACATTATCATAGTAATATTCTACTTTATATTCAAAAATTGCCTCTTCCCAGTTTGCTATATATTTTCTATTTCCAATACTACCTTTTTGTATTATTAAAGCTTGAGTTGGAGATGTTACATTTCCTGTTGTTCCTGTTTGTGCTGTTGTTGGATTTGTAATTATCTTTCCATTATCATTAACAACACCACCTGTCCAACCTGCAAAATTGTAACCTAATTTTGTTCCATTTTTTAAATTACTTATACTTAAATTATCAGTTTCTATAGTATATGTACTTGCATTTGTCACTCCCTGTGGAAGTGTTCCCCCATTTAAATCATATTCTATTGTATATATATTTGCAACTTTATCTGCTGTGGCAGTTAATTGTATATTAGCAGCTGGCATTATTATTTCTTTATTTTTATCTGTAATATTATTTATTATAGTTAAATTAGATGAATTCCATTGTAACCATGTATATGAATATCCTGGTAAATTTTGTAAAACTGCATCTATTTTTATATATTGCTCATATTTATACGGAATTTTTAAAGTTGTTGTTGTAGATTTTTTTGTTGATTGAAGTTTTTGTGATTGCTCACCACTACTATCTCCTAACTGTTCCCCACTTGTTTTCTCAGCCACAATTCCCTCTGCTGAAACACTTGCAATATTATCACCTGCCGTTATTTCTAAATTATATATATTTCTTGTATAATACAATTTTAGCACCAATTTTCCATCTGCTGAAACAACGCCTGTTTTAACAGTATTAGGATTATCTTCATTATATGTAAAACCTATATATGTCTTTGATTTCGCAGAAACCTCTGCATCAGTTATTCCACCTAAATTTTCTGTTTCTGCTAATTCAAATTTACCACTTGTTAATGTCTCCTTATAATGTTCTACTACATATGTTGTATTTTCAATAGGTTTCCAATTTGCAATATATTTTCTATTTCCTATACTTCCTGAATTTATAATAACACTTGTATTTGGAGTTACAACATTACCTGTATTTCCTGTTATTACTGAAGTTGCGTCTTCAATAACATTACCATTGCTATCTACAACTCCACCTGTCCAACCTTCAAATATATAACCTAATCTTGAAGGATTGTTCAAAGTAAAACTTTCAGTTTCTATATTGTATTTCTCTAAATTAGATATTCCGTCAGATAATTTACCTTTAACCAACTCATAATTTATTACATAGTTAATTATTTTTTTATTTCCTACACATTCATATTCTTTATTACTCTTGCCTATTATAATCTCAGTTTCTTGATTTCCAATTTTATCAGTTGCATTTTGTGTATTTACCCAATTCTTCCAAGTTATTTCATAACCAATTTGTTTTTTTAATATAGAATTAATAGCAATTTTTTCTCCCCATTTTCCAGTTATTGCAACAATTGTATCCTCCTTAGGTTGTGATAATTCATGTTTAGCAATAACTTTTTCAACATTCTCACCAGCCTTAAATGTATATGTATAACTTTTTCTTTCATAATACGCTTTTAACACTAAACTTCCATCTTCTAAAACTGTACCTTGCAAATTTCCTAACACATTATCCACATCTAATACATAATCTGTGTACAATTTGTTTTCAAATTCTACTGTTTCACCAATTATACCTTCTACAGTTTTTGTTTCCTTCTCAGACTTTGAAAAAGTTCCATCAACATTCTCAAAATAATATTCCATAGTATAATCAGCTGTTTTATCTATTGTAATTATTGCATATTCCCTTTTAGATTTATTTCCTAATTTTCCATATGTATATGCAGTAATTTTATAAGTACCATCTTCATCTAAAACAACTTCTTCATCATCTAAACATACTTTATAATCTTGATTTTTATCACCAGTAATTTTATATAGTGTTCTCCAAGCATTTTCTTCATTCTCATTTATTTTTAAAACAACATCACTTGTATATATTGTATTCACATTTAAATTACCACTAACAACCTGAATAGTAGGTTTTTTTACAATTGGAACCTCATCAATATTCAAATTACCAAAAACAATATAATCAATAATAGTTTTAACTGCATTTTTATCGACTAAACCATTACAATTAACATCTGCAGACTTTCTTTCAACATCCTCAGTTATTCTCCAATTTTCATCTTCAACTGCCTCACGAATATCCCTTGTCAACTCTATCTGATTTAACACACCATCACCAGAAAGAATCATATCATCATTACCTATTTTACTAGTTTTTTCATCAATATCACCCAAAACACTAATTTCAAACTTTCTATTATTTTCTTCAAACATTGCATACATTCCAGACATAACAAAACCATCTGTTACCTGTTTAGTGCACTCTTTATCAGTATACACTTTAACAACTTCTCCATCTGAAAAATTTGTAACAAATGTTTTCACCTCTGTTTCAGGATATACCCTACTTATACAATTATCTGTAACTAAATATTTTACAGATTGTGGATTATCTTCATTTTCTGCTATTAAAGTTTCTATAATCTCTTGTGAAACTTTAGTAGATAACCCTTTAAATATAGCCATTATAAATGATACTAATACTATTGCTATTAGTATTACTATTATAGCAATTAAATTTTTTTGTTTAAGTTTGTGTTTCATATTATTTCTCCTTACTTATCATTTCTCTATAAAATTAAACTACTTAATCTTTATAGAAATTTATTTATATCTATAAAAACTTTAACATATATATATATTAAAAAAAAGCATCTATAAAATACGACATTATTCGATATTATTAGGGATACTCAATCTCCACACCTATATTAAATTTATATTTCATTTCTGTAACACTCTGTAATATACTAATATAATTTATCACAAAAATATTACAAAACACCAACTTTCCCTACGCAACAGCAAACTCCACCCACCCCCACTCGGAGAAAAAATTTGTTACTTTTGAAAAAACAAAACTCCGACCTAAGCCCCCAAACATCTAACCCCAGTCATTATCGTAACAAGTCCCCCACCCACAGCACGCACTCCACCGCGTTTGAAGGAGTTTGTTTTTTCAAAAGTAACAATTTTTTTCTCTCGGCATCACCCCCCAACATCTAACCCCACTCATTACCGTAACAATTCCACCAAACCCAGCACGCACCCCACCACATTGAAGGAGTTTGTTTTTTCAAAAGTAACAAATTTTTCCTCTCGACACCACCCCAAAAAAGCACAAAAAAAGTTCCCCATGAACTATACCCCACTAATTTGAGCATAGTCCAAAAGGAACTATTTTTAATTAATCCTCAGAACCTTCACTAACCTCAACATCAACGTCAGCCTCAGTCTCAGCATTATCCTCAACACCTAACTCTTCACCATTTTCAAAACTTTCCTCACCATCATCAAAATCCGCATCCAACTCAGTTTTAATTTTCGTAGCCTGATATTGAGCCATACCTGTACCTGCAGGAATTAATTTACCAATTATAACATTTTCTTTTAATCCAATTAATTCATCAACTTTACCTTTAATAGCAGCTTCAGTAAGAACTCTTGTTGTCTCTTGGAATGATGCAGCAGACAAGAAACTTTCTGTTGCAAGTGATGCTTTTGTAATTCCAAGCAATACACGTTTACCTTTAGCTGGTGTTTTTCCTTCTGCAATAACTCTGTTATTTTCATCTTCAAAATCATGCATATCAACTAAAGAACCTGCAAACATTGTTGTATCTCCATTATCTTCTACTCTTACTTTCTTAAGCATTTGTCTTGCTATAACCTCAATATGTTTATCATTTATATCAACACCTTGGTTTCTATAAACTCTTTGAACTTCTTGAACTAAATATCTAAATACTCCATCAGGTCCTTTTATTGCTAATATTTCATTAGGGTTTATTGAACCTTCTGTTAATGGATCTCCAGCTTCAACTGTATCCCCTTCTCTAACCTTTAATTTAGATCCGAAAGGTATTACATATGTTTTAGCTTCTTTATCACCTTTTACTATTACTTCTTTCTTATTCTTTTCTTCAGCTATTTTAACTGTACCATCTATTTCTGTAATAATAGCTAATCCCTTTGGTTTTCTAGCTTCGAATAACTCTTCAACCCTTGGAAGACCTTGTGTAATATCAGCAACACCGGCAACACCACCAGAGTGGATAGTTCTCATTGTAAGCTGTGTACCAGGCTCACCAATTGATTGAGCAGCTATAATTCCTATAGATTCACCAATTTTTGATTCTTCTCTTGTTGCAAGTCCCATACCATAACATTTACTACATACACCATGTTTTGTTCTACATCCAATTACTGAACGAACTTTTACTTTAGTAATACCTGCAGCAACAATTTTGTCTGCAATAGCATCTGTAATAATTGTATTTGTATCTACTATTAACTCATTAGTTTCAGGGTTAACTATATCTTCTAATGGATATCTACCAACTAATCTTTCTTCTAGCTTTTCAACTACTTGGTTTCCATCTTTAATATCTTCAACTTCAATTCCTTCGTGTGTTCCACAATCATGTTCTCTTACAATAATATCTTGTGCAACATCAACTAATCTTCTTGTTAAGTAACCTGAATCGGCTGTTCTTAAAGCTGTATCTGAAAGTCCTTTACGAGCACCATGGGCAGCTATAAAGTATTCAATAGCACTTAAACCTTCCCTAAAGCATGATGTAATTGGCACTTCTACTGCTTTACCTGTTGTACTTGCCATAAGTCCACGCATACCTGCAATTTGTTTTAATTGGTCTAAGTTACCTCTGGCTCCAGATTCAGACATCATATAAACTGGGTTTAATTTTTCGAAGTTATCTTTCATGGCGTCTTTAACATCATCTGTTGCTTTACTCCATACTTTGATAACTGCGTTATATCTTTCATCATTTGTTATTAAACCACGTTTATATTGTTTTCTAATTGTATCAATTTGTTTATTTGCTTCTTCAAGAATTGTTTTCTTAGCTTCTGGTACTTTAACATCACTAACTGATACTGTAATAGCACCAATTGTTGAATATTTGTAACCTGTTGATTTAATATAATCTAGTAATGTAGCTGTTTCACTTAAACCATGAGCATTAATTGATTTAGCAATTATTTTTCCTAAATTCTTTTTAGTAATTGTAAAGTTAATTTCTGGTTCAAATATGTTTTCTGGTTTGCTTCTATCAACAAAACCTAAGTCTTGTGGAATTCCTTGATTGTAAATTAATCTACCAACAGTAGTTTCAACTGTTCCCATTTTTTCTTCTCCATCAACATTTTTGAATATTTTAACTTTAATTTTAGCATGCATTCCTAAATCTTTATTTTCATAAGCAATTACAGCTTCTTCAGGTGATGCAAAATAATTTCCTTCACCTGGTTCCCCTTCAACTTCCATTGTTAAGTAATAACTTCCTAAAATCATATCTTGTGTTGGTACTGTAACTGGTTTACCATCTTGTGGTTTTAATAAGTTATTTACTGAAAGCATTAAATATCTTGCTTCTGCTTGTGCTTCTGGTGATAATGGAACGTGAATAGCCATTTGGTCACCATCGAAGTCAGCATTAAATGCTGTACAAACTAATGGGTGAAGTTTTATTGCTCTACCTTCAACTAGTACTGGTTCAAATGCTTGAATACCAAGTCTATGTAGTGTTGGAGCACGGTTTAGCATTACTGGGTGATCTTTAATTACATATTCTAGCATATCCCATACTTCTGGTTTTAATTTTTCTACCATTCTTTTTGCATTTTTAATATTATGTGCAATTCCTCTTCCAACTAATTCTCTCATAACAAATGGTTTAAATAACTCAATTGCCATTTCTTTTGGAAGACCACATTGATAAATTTTTAGTTCAGGACCAACAACGATAACTGAACGTCCAGAATAGTCAACACGTTTTCCAAGCAAGTTTTGACGGAATCTACCTTGTTTTCCTTTTAACATGTCTGATAATGATTTTAGTGGTCTATTTCCAGCACCTGTAACAGGTCTTCCACGTCTACCATTATCTATTAATGCATCTACAGATTCTTGTAACATACGTTTTTCGTTTCTTACAATTATTTCTGGTGCACCTAATTCTAATAATCTTTTTAATCTGTTATTTCTGTTTATAACTCTTCTATATAAATCATTTAAATCTGATGTAGCAAATCTACCACCATCTAATTGAACCATTGGTCTTAATTCTGGTGGAATAACTGGTACAACATGCATTATCATCCATTCAGGTTTGTTTTCAGATAGTCTGAATGATTCAACTGTATCTAATCTTTTGATTATTTTAGCCTTTTTTTGTTCACTTGCTTTTGCAAGTTCTTTTTTCAAACTTTCAGATAATTTGTCTAAATCAACTTCTTTTAACAATTTATGTATTGCTTCAGCTCCCATTTCAGCTTTAAATGAATCTTTACCATATTTTTCAACAGCTTCGTGATATTCCTTTTCATTTAAAACTTGAGCTTTCATTAATCCTGTATCACCTTTGTCTGTAACAATATATGATGCAAAATATATAACTTTTTCTAAGTTACGTGGAGAAACATCTAATATTAAAGCTATTCTACTTGGAATTCCTTTGAAATACCAAATATGAGCTACTGGAGCTGCAAGCTCTATATGTCCCATTCTTTCTCTTCTTACTTTAGATTTTGTAACTTCAACACCACATCTATCACAAACTATTCCTTTATATCTAACTCTTTTATATTTACCACAATGACATTCCCAGTCCTTTGTTGGACCAAATATTCTTTCACAGAATAATCCATCTTTTTCTGGTTTTAATGTTCTATAGTTTATTGTTTCAGGTTTTTTTACTTCACCTTTAGACCATTCTCTTATTTTCTCGTCTGATGCTAATCCTATTTTAATTTTATCAAATATTTCTAATTCATCCATGAAAACTCACCCCCTTATATATTATCTTCTTCATTATAGATATTATCTTCAGCTAAGTCATTATCAAAAATCATTAAATCATCAGCATCATCATCTAAAGATTCAAAAATGCTATCTTCATTTAATTCCTCATCAGCCTCTATATAACTATCTTCTAATTCAGATTCATCTACAACTTCTTCCTCATCTAAATTTTTATCTTTATCTAAGTTGAAGTCTATTCCATCTTCAATATGCTCTTTTAATTCTAATTCAACATTATCACCAGAATATAAACGTAAATCTAAACCTAATGATTGAAGTTCTTTTATAAGAACTTTAAAGCTTTCTGGAATTCCTGGTTCTGGAACATTTTCACCTTTTACAATAGCTTCATATGTTTTTACTCTTCCTATAACATCATCAGATTTTACTGTTAACATTTCTTGTAGTGTATAAGCAGCACCATAAGCTTCTAGTGCCCAAACTTCCATTTCACCAAAACGTTGTCCACCAAATTGTGCTTTACCTCCTAAAGGTTGTTGTGTTACAAGTGAGTATGGTCCAGTTGAACGAGCATGTATTTTGTCATCTACTAAGTGGTGAAGTTTTAACATGTACATTACACCAACTGTAACTGGATTATTAAATGCATCACCTGTTCTTCCATCATATAGAACAGTTTTTCCATCTCTTCTTAAACCAGCTTCTTCTAATAATTCTTCTATTTCATAAGATTTAGCACCATCAAATACTGGTGTTGCAACTTTCCATCCTAATGCTCTTGCTGCCATTCCTAAGTGAACCTCTAAAACTTGACCTAAGTTCATACGTGAAGGAACACCAAGTGGGTTAAGTACTATATCAACTGGTGTACCATCTGGCATAAATGGCATATCTTCTTCTGGTAATATTCTTGAAATAACACCTTTGTTACCATGACGTCCAGCCATCTTATCTCCAACTGATATTTTTCTTTTTGTTGCTATATAACATCTGATTACTTGATTTACACCAGGTCCTAATTCATCTGAATTTTCTCTAGTGAATATTTTTACATCTACTATTGTTCCTGCTTCACCATGTGGTACACGAAGTGATGTATCTCTTACTTCTCTGGCTTTTTCTCCGAATATGGCACGTAATAGTCTTTCTTCAGCTGTTAATTCTGTTTCACCTTTTGGTGTAACTTTACCAACTAATATATCTCCAGGTCTTACTTCTGCACCAATTCTAATTATACCGTCTTCATCTAAGTCTTTTAGGCTATCATCACCAACATTTGGTATATCACGAGTTATTTCTTCTGGTCCTAGTTTTGTATCACGGCATTCGCAATCGTATTCTTCAATATGTATTGATGTATATACATCTTCTTTAACTAATCTTTCACTGATTAATACAGCATCTTCATAGTTGTAACCCTCCCATGTTGTAAACGCTATTAAAACATTTTTACCAAGAGCCATTTCTCCATTTTTTGTAGAAGGTCCATCTGCTAAAAGTTCACCCTCTTTAACTCTTTCTCCTCTAGTTACAACTGGTCTTTGGTTTATACAAGTACCACCATTCGTTCTTTTAAATTTACGTAATTTATATGTATCCAAACTTCCTTCTTTAGTTCTAATTTGAATTTCATCTCCTGTTACTTTTTCAACTATACCTGAACGTTTTGCTGTAACAGTAATTCCAGAATCTTTTGCAGCTTTATATTCAATACCTGTTCCTACTATAGGTTGTTCAGGCATTAATAATGGAACTGCTTGACGTTGCATGTTTGAACCCATTAGTGAACGCTTAACATCATCATGCTCTAGGAAAGGAATCATAGCTGCAGCAACTGAAACTAATTGTTTAGGTGATACATCAACATAATCAACTAATTCTTTGTCAACTTCAGTTATATCATCATTATATCTAACTCTTACTCTAGAATTTACAAATCTTCCTTCTTCATCTAAAGGTTCTGATGCCATTGCTATAATATATTTATCTTCAACATCCGCTGTCATATATTCAATAATATCTGTTACTTTTCCTGTTTCTTTATCAACTTTTTTATATGGTGTTTCAATAAATCCATATTCATTTATAATTGCAAAACATGAAAGTGCTGATATAAGACCAATGTTTGGTCCTTCTGGAGATTCTACTGGACATAATCTTCCATAATGTGTATGGTGAATATCTCTAACCTCGAATCCTGCTCTTTCACGAGTTAAACCACCAGGTCCTAATGCTGAAATTCTTCTTTTATGTGTTAATTCTGAAAGTGGGTTTGTTTGGTCCATAAATTGTGATAATTGTGAACTTCCAAAGAATTCTCTAATTGAAGAAGTTATTGGTTTTGTATTAATTAATGTTTGTGGTGTTACTACATCTAAATCTTGTGTAGTCATTCTTTCACGAACTGCTCTTTCAAGTCTTGTTAAACCAATTCTGAATTGGTTTTGTAATAATTCACCAACACATCTAATACGTCTGTTTCCTAAATGGTCAATATCATCTACATCACCTATACCATGGTCTAGGTTAATTAAATAACTAATTGAAGCTATAATATCTTCATTTGTTATGTGTTTTGGAACTAATTCATCATATCTTTCTTTTAGAACTTTTACTAAATCTTTTTCCTCTGTAGTTTCTAAAATAGATTTTAAAACTTCATAATTAACATCTTCTTTAAAATGTAGCTTACTGATATCCACATTTGTTACAAATTTGTGGATATTTACTGTTCCATTTCCTATAACTCTAACTTTTTTATCATCAACTTTTACATCAACAATGTTAATTCCTGTATCTTGTATTTCTCTAGCAACTTCTTCAGAAATAACTGCATCTTTTTCAGCTAAAACTTCTCCTGTTGATGGATCTATAATGTCTGAAAATGCAACTTTTCCTGTAATTCTAGTTGCTAAACTTAATTTTTGATTAAACTTAAATCTACCAACTTTAGCTAAATCATATCTTCTTGGATCAAAGAATAATCCATTAAATAAGTTTCTTGCAGCATCAACTGTTGGAAGTTCACCTGGTCTTAATTTTTTGTAAATTTCAATTATAGCTTCTTCTGAAGTTTTTATTGGGTCTTTAGCTATTGTAGCCATAATCTTTTCATCTTCACCAAATAATTCCATAATTTGTTGGTCTGTTTCTATACCAATTGTTCTTAATAAGCATGTTACAGGTAATTTTCTTGTTCTATCTACCCTAACATTTATAATGTCATTTGAATCTGTTTCATATTCAATCCATGCACCACGAATTGGCATTACAGTTGATGTATATATACGTTTTCCTGTTTTATCAAATTCCTTTGCATAGTAACATCCTGGTGAACGAACTAACTGACTTACTACAACCCTTTCAGCACCATTGATTACAAATGTTCCACTTTCTGTCATTAATGGGAAATCACCTAAATAGATTTCTTGCTCTTTTATTTCCCCTGTTTCTCTATTAATAAGTCTTACTTTAACATGTAATCTTGTTGAATATGTAGTATCTCTTTCTTTAGCTTCTTCTACTGTGTATTTTGTTTTTTCCTCCATGTAATAATCGAAAAATTCAAGAACTAAATTTCCAGAATAATCAACAATAGGTGAAATATCTTTTAATACTTCTCCTAAACCTTCTTCGATGAACCAATTGTATGAATCTTTTTGTACTTGGATAAGATTTGGAATTTCTATTGAATCACCGATTTTCGCAAAAGTTTTACGCACGCATTTCTCATGTTTAACATCTTTTACCAATTTAAAATCACCCCTAAAAAATTTTAAGCAGAAAAAAATATATATTTTATTTAAAAAAGTCCTTCTTGATTATAAAAAACCAGGATTACAATTTTGGGGAATTTTCTGCCATTCAATTCCTTTAATTGTATAAGTTTTTACAACAATTCCTCTTTTTTAAATTAACATAACAAACTTATAAAAAGCGACAAAAAGGCATGTTGGCATAATTTTATTTTTTGCCAACATCCTTTTAGAATTAAATTTATTTTTTCTCTAGTTTCGAACTATTTTTATTAATTTTTACCACCCTTTTTAATTCATTTTTTCAAAGTTGTAAAAATTTAATATAATCCTTTTTATTATATAATATTTTTTATAGGCTTGTCAATCATTTTTACAAGATTTTTCCAAACATTTTTTATAAAAAAAATGTTGCTTTTTCTGTTATTTATTATATAATGATGAAAATAATATTAATTTAAATAATTTTTAAAGTATATAAATAATAATTCGGCAAGGTGATCTTATGAAAGTAGCAAAATATAATCTAACAAATCCACAAAAAAGTATATTTTTAACGGAACAATTTTATTCAGGAACAACAATAAATAATATATGTGGTCATTACATTATCCATTCAAATGTAAACCTAAATTTACTAGAATTAGCCATAAACAAAGTGATAGAAAATAATGATAATCTTCAACTTCATTTTACAATAGAAAATGGTATTCCACTGCAATTTTTTTCAGATTACAAGTATGTAAATATTGACATTTTAGAGGTACCAGATGAATCTTATTTACACAATTTGGAACAAGATATCTTTTCTAAGTGCTTTGATGTTACCTCATCAAACAATTTATATGAATTTAAATTGTTTAAATTTGAAAATAATCATGGTGGTTTTTTATTAAACTTTCACCATTTATTAGCTGATTCTTGGGGTGGTGGTATTATTTGTAGACAGATTATTGAGACTTATAATTTTCTAGTAAATAATACTGATGTTATTGCTCCAATTCCTTTCCTTAATAAATTTTCTTACCTAGATTTTATAAATTCAGAACATGATTATATTACTAGTGATAAATATATAAAAGATGAACAATACTGGAACAATATATTTTCAACCATTCCATCTACTGCTATTGTTCCTTCAAAAAATTGTAATACAGTAGGTTTTTTAGATTGTTCTGCCAAAAGAAATACTTACAACATTCCAAAGGATATTATGGAATTAATAAATTCTTTTTGTAAACAAAATAAAATTTCTGCATATAATTTCTTTATGTCTATATATGCAATATATATAAGTAAAACTTCCGGAATTAATGATTTTGTAATTGGTACACCCATTTTAAATAGAACTAATTTTGCTCAAAAAAACACATCAGGCATGTTTGTTACCACTTTACCTGTTCGCATTAATTTAACTAAAAACACTAGTTTTGCTGAATTTGCTAAAAACATTGCTGTACAGTTTGTTACAATGTTTAGGCATCAAAAATATCCATACCAGAATATTTTGGAAAATTTAAGAAAGTCTCAGCCTGATTTACCTAATTTATATAACACATTAATTTCTTATCAAATTACAAAAACAAATTCTACCGATAGTAATTGTACAACTAATTGGACTTTCAATAATAATTGCGCTGACAATATGCAAATACATATTATGGATTTAAACGATTCGGGAAGTGTTACAATTTGCTATGATTATCAAACACACAAATATTCTTCTATAGATATTGATAATATTCACAATAGAATTCTTAATATAATAAATCAAATTTTTGAAAATAATAATATTTTTATTAATGATTTAAATGTTATAACTAAAAATGAGCTTACAATGATTAATAATTTTAACAACACAAATTTTGATTATGATTATTCTAGAACAATAGTTGATTTGTTTGAAAAAGCAGTAAGTTTGTATCCAAACAATACTGCAGTTATATGTAATAATTCATCTATTACCTATAATGAATTAAATAAAAAGGCAAATCAATTAGCTCATTATTTAATAAATAACAATATTAGCAAAAATGATTTAGTTGGAGTTATGACTTCTCGCAGTTTAGAAATGATAATTAGTTTACTTGCCATTGCAAAAGTTGGTGGTACCTATGTTCCTATTGACCCTTGTTACCCTGAAGAAAGAGTTTTATATTTAATTGAAAATAGTAAAGCTAAGGCAGTTTTAGTTGATTCTTCAACATACAATAATATAGAAAACATTTATAAAATAAACATTTCCTTAGACAAAGATTTTTATAATGACACTTTTGACGAGAATTGTAAAAATCTAAATATTGAAATAAATCCAAATGATTTACTTTATGTTATTTACACATCAGGTTCTACCGGCAAGCCAAAAGGAGTTATGATTTCTCACAATAATGTTCATAATTTCTTAATTGGAACAAACAATATTGTTAATCTTAAAAAAAATAGTACATTTTTATCTTTAACAACAGTTTGTTTTGATATTTTTGGACTTGAATTATGGGGAAGTTTAACTAATGGTCTTTGTCTTGTTCTTGCTAATGAAGAAGAACAAAATAATACTGAACTTTTAAATAAATTATGCTTGGAAAATCATGTTGAAATGTTACAAACTACACCTTCAAGAATTTCATTTTTACTAAAAGACACTTCTAATTTAGATTTTTTAAAAAACATAAATACAATAATGTTAGGTGGAGAAGGTCTACCCAAAACTGTTGTTGAAAATATTTTCAAACTAACAAATGTACAATTATTTAATATGTATGGACCTACAGAAACTACTATATGGTCTACAATATCGCATATTACAAATGCTGAAAACATTTCAATTGGTAAACCTATTTCAAATACATTCTGTTACATTCTAAATGATGACTTAAAAATACTTCCTCCATATTCACCAGGAATTTTATATATTGGTGGCAAAGGAGTTTCAAAAGGGTATTATAATAGACCTGAATTAACTTTAGAAAAATTTATACACTACCCTAACAATTCTGATGACATTATTTATAACACTGGTGATTTAGCCTATTATGATGAAGGCGGAAATATTTACCATCTAGGCAGAAGTGATTTTCAAGTTAAATTACGAGGCTATAGAATTGAGTTAGGAGAAATAGAAAATAAAATATTATCATATCCAAATATTACAGAAACAGCTGTAATTGCTGATAATAATTATTTAATTTGCTATTACACATCAAATAAGAAAGTAAATGAATCTAATCTAATTTCTTACTTACTAGTTTTTTTGCCAGATTACATGGTTCCTTCTGATTTTATAAAATTGGATGAAATGCCTTTAACACCTAATGGAAAATTAGATAGAAAATGTTTACCTAGTATTATAAAAAGTGAAATTTTAGAAGTATTACCAGAAACAGATACAGAAAAATTACTTGCTAAAATAATTTCTAAAGTAACTAATAATATTATTACAAATATTAATACTTCTTTTATGGCTTTAGGCTTAGATTCGCTTGGAATTATTCAAGTTCAAACTGAGTTACTATCTAATAATATAAATTTAACAACACACGAATTTTATAAGTATCCTACCATAAAAAAATTAGCGAAAAAAATAGATACTAATACAACAGCCCATAATGAACAAGTAAGCGAAATACCAGATAAATTTAAACATTATCCTGATGAAATATTATCTAAAATTTCATCTATGAATATTGATGAAAATATCCTAGGTAATGTATTTTTAACTGGTTCAAATGGTTTTATAGGTATTCACATTTTAAATGAATTACTACAAAATACTGATAGCAATATATATTGTTTAGTTCGTGGTAATAGCACAAAATTTAGATTTAACAAATTAAATAATGCCTATAAATATTATTTTAATGCTGACTTAACTAGTTACATAAATAATCGAGTTTTTATAATTGGAGGAGATACAAGTTTTGAAAACTTACAATTATCAAATGAAGATTTAAAACTAATAAAGGACAATGTTAAAACCATTATTAATACTGCTGCAATTGTTAAGCATTATGGAAAAATTGAAGATTTTGTAAAAAATAATATTAATGGAACACAAAATGTTTTAGACTTAGCTTTTAATAATAATTTACGTTTAATTCATTTATCTTCTATAAGTGTTTCTGGAAATTACTTAGTAAAACAAGATAATCATAACACTGATTTTAGTGAAAATGATTTATATATTGGTCAACATTATGAAGATAATAATTATGTTTATAGTAAAATGGAATCTGAGAAACTTATTTTAAAATATATGGAAAAAGGACTTACTGCACAAATTTTAAGAATTGGTATTGTTTCTGGAAGATATTCTGATGGATTCTTTCAAAAGAAAATTAATGAAAATGCTTTTTATGGCAGAATTAAATCTATTATTGATATGCATGCTATATCTGATTCAATGACTCTTCAAAAAATAGAATTTACACCTGTAGATTTGTGTGCAAAAGCAATTATTACACTTGCCAAAAATTCAATTGCTAACAATAAAATTTTTAACATTTATAACCACAATTTGGTAACAGTTTTCAAAATACTTGAAACATTAAAAAAATTAAATATTAATGTTAATATTTTAAATAGCAAAGATTTTAATAACTATATTTTACAATTATCTAAAACAGAAAAAGATTCTATTAAAGGCATTATTAACGACTTTAGCTATGACGAAAATAATATGCTTACTATTAATTATAATTTTACTGTTAATATACTTTCTAAATATACACAAAATTATTTACATTTATTAAATTTCGATTGGCCAGTTTTAAATGAAGAATACCTTTATAAAATATTAAAACACATGAAAGATGTTAGTTTTATTTAGCTATTTAGGTCAATTTTTTAATAAAATTGACCTTTACTTATTATTATTACAAAGGAGAAGATGTTATGTTTTTTAGAAATAAACTTTACAAAAGACCTAGTTTACGTATTTCACTAAGATATAGTATTATTGGAATGATTTTTATCATATTAATTTCACTTATACTACCCTCTTTATTAAATTATGCTCCTGAATCTATTAATACACAATTTGATATAAAAATGTCTTATATACCATATTGGGCACAATTTGCATCAATTATGGTATTACTGCTTTTTTTACTAACAACTATTACACACTTTTTGTTTAAAAGTGTTGATAAATTTTATTTATCTACTGATGAAAAAAAATATAATGATTATACTTTAATTAAAAAAGTTAGAAAAAGCTGTTTTAACCTTCCATATTTAATACCTTTATTTGAAGTACTTATACCTTTAATTTGCGCAGGTTTTGTTTTATTTACAACCGGCAGCCATCAGCTAGTAATGGTTTTTAAAATATTAGTAATTGTATTTTCCCTTTCTTTAATTTTAGCAGTATCATCATTTATTTTTTCAAAAGACATATATAATGAAATACTCACAAAAACTTATAAAGAAAATTTAAATATTGGTTTTCGCATAAATTTGAAATCAAAAATATTATTGCAAATATTGCCATTGCTTGCATTTTCAATATCATTACTTACATTTATAGGTTATACATTTACTGTTCGTGAAAAAGAAAATGTTTACTTTGATATTTATGATAATTTATTAACTGAAAACTTTTCAGCAAATACTACATACACATATGATGATATATTACAAAAATTTAATAAGGTAAAACTTTTGAATTCTTCTCATACCAAATTTATTATAAAACCAGATAATACCATACTTACTTTAAATGGAAATCCACCAAGCGACTTTATTATAGAATATACTAAACAAATTGCACAAAGATATAATGGCAAAACTTATGATAGCTATGGCGTTGATACTCAAGGAAAAACAATGAAACTTTCTACACCAAATGGAGAATGTTATATAGGAATTACATATAATATTTCATCTACACACTCATTATTATATTTAGCTTTTTCTTCAACAGTTTTATTTGCTATAGCTACATTCATGACCTATATTTTTAGTAAATCAATGTCAAACGATATTTCAAAAATTTCAAAGAGTTTTAAAAAGCTATGTAAAAACAACTTTGGTAAAACTTTACCTGTAACTTCTAATGATGAAATTGGAGATTTAATAAATTCATTTAATCTAGTTCAAAAATACAGTAAACATCAATTAGATTTATTAAAAGATAATCAAGAAATACTTATGGAACAAGAACGTTTAGCAACTCTTGGTCAAATGGTAGGTGGTATAGCGCATAATTTAAAAACTCCTATAATGTCCATTTCTGGCGCATCTGAAGGTTTAAAAGATTTAATAAAAGAATATGATTCTTCTATTGAAGACCCTGAAGTTAATTTTAAAGATCATCATGAAATAGCCGCCGATATGAGAAATTGGATTGAAAAGATTGATAATTATACTGAATATATGTCTGATATTATTACTACTGTAAAAGGTCAAGCTGTTACCCTTGCAAATCAGGAGATAGTTTCTTTTACAATTGAAGAACTTGTAAAAAGAGTTGATATATTAATGAAACACGAGTTAAAGCATTCTTTGATAACTATGAATATTCACATGAATATAGACTCTACACTAACTTTACATGGTGATATAAATAGTTTAATACAAGTACTAAATAATTTAATATCCAATGCCATTCAATCCTATGATGGAGCTGAAAACAAAAATATTGATTTGAATTTTGACATAATAGATAATAAATTGGTAATTTCTATTAAAGATTATGGCAAAGGAATTCCAGAAGATGTACAAAACAAATTATTTAAAGAAATGATTACCACAAAAGGAAAAAACGGTACTGGACTTGGTTTATTTATGTCATACTCTAACATTAGAGCTCATTTTAATGGTAATATTAAATTTGAATCCAAATTAGGAAAAGGCACTACTTTTAGTGTTATTTTACCTATTTAATTATATGCAATAATCTACAGTCTTATATTTTTATATAAGTAATTAGTTTTAAAAATTTAGATTGTTGCAAAATATTACTTATTTATAACAATTTACCATTTTAATATTTTTAATGTTTTACCATTTTAGTATTGACAAAATTAGAATTGTTATATAATAATTTAAATATAAGATATCACTTTCATTTTAGTAAGTTTGAAAGTAATAAGGAGTGATAATATGAGGAAATTCCACGAAATACAAAACGAGCAAAATTACAAAATACTTGCAGTAGACGATGAAGAGGGCATTATTGATTCACTTTCAATAGTGTTAAAAAGATCTGGTTATCATTTTACAGGTATAACAAATCCAGCTGAAGCAATTGAATTGGTAAAAAATGAACATTTTGATTTATTGCTGTTAGACTTTTTAATGTCTCCATATCATGGTGACCAAGTTGTGGAAGAAATAAGAAAATTTAATAAGGAATTATATATTTTACTTTTAACAGGTCATAAAGATTTAGCTCCACCTTTAGAAACAATTAAAAAATTGGATATACAAGGGTATTGTGAAAAAAGTAATAAATTTGATCAATTACTTTTATTAATAGAATCTGGCATAAAATCTATAAAACAAATGCAGGAAATAAAACGAATTAATGAAGAATTATCTGATGCAAAGGACAAACTAGAAAAAGCTTATTTAGAGAGTATTGAAACATTACGATACACTGTTGAAGCAAAAGACCCTTATACAAAAGGGCATTCAGACAGAGTTGCTGAGTTTTCTGTTTTAATTGGTAAAAAATTAGGTCTTTCTGAACAGGATTTAAAAACTTTGCGTATTGGTGGTTTATTCCATGATATTGGAAAAATAGGTATACCTGACAGCATTTTATTAAAAGAGGAAAAATTAACTTCTGATGAATATTCAGAAATCAAACATCATCCATCCATTGGTACTCATATATTGTCTAATGCCACTATATTTTCAGATATAATTCCTATTGTTAAATATCACCATGAAAGATATGATGGAAGAGGTTATCCTGAAAATTTAAAAGGTGAAAATATTCCACTTTTAGCACGTATTGCTACTGTTGCAGATGCCTTTGATGCTATGTCTTCAAAACGTACTTATCGAAATAGCTTAGATATTAATATTATTATTGATGAGATAAAGAAAAATTCTGGAACACAATTTGATTCTAGAATTGCAGAAGTATTTTTGTATATTCTTGAAAATAATTTTGACTTAATAAAGGATATTCAAGAAAGATATTAAATTATTGTCTCAAATATATTTGTAGATAAAATATAAATGAGAAATAAATAAAATATAATAGTAAGGTCAATACTCAAAAAAAATAATTAATAATTATTTTTTGAAAAATTAATCATAAATTAATAATTATTTTTTCAAAAGTATTGACTTTACATGTTATATAGCATATAATATATAAAGTTACACATCGCGGGGTGGAGCAGTTGGCAGCTCGTTGGGCTCATAACCCAAAGGTCGCAAGTTCGAGTCTTGCCCCCGCAACCAAATTATATAATTTTTATAGAAATTAAAAGACTTTGGATGGAATCCAAAAAACACTAGTTATAATCATTTAACTAGTGTTTTTTATTTACGCTTTTTATTTTATATAAATTTTAAGCTTAAAGCAATTCCTAATAGAAACATTGCATTGCTATATGTAATATAATGTTTCAAAAAAAAATTATAATTTCATTATAAAATTTCTAATATGTTCATTCTTAATTTTATCTAAATATGTATATTTAAACATTTCTATTTCTATAGCTATAAAAAATAATATTGCTATTAATGCACATATGAGTAATATTTCTTTATTTCTTTGAGTTTCTTCTAATTTATATAAATATAAATAATAATCCATTGCTAACATGATTTTTACCTCCATTACAGGATATTATACTATATTTTTAGTTAATAATCAATATTTTTATATAATTTATCTTAGTACTATTTATGTATTTATGTTTAGTAATTGTTAAGTAGTAATTTTTTTACTACTTAACAACTATACTTTCTTTAATCATTTCAAATTTTGAATTACCTATTCCATTAATATTTTTTATATCTTCTATTTTATTAAACTTCCCATTCTTTTCTCTATACTCAATAATTTTCAAGGCTGTTGAAGGACCAATTCCAGATATAGTTTCTAACTCTGTTTGAGTTGCACTATTTATATTCACTTTATCACCTCCATTATTTGATTTATCCCCTCTATCAACAATTATATTATATCCACTATTATCTTCTACATACATAAAATTTTGTTGATCATCATTTTTATTTGGAATTTGTACCTTTTGCCCATCAGATAAAACAAAGGCAAGATTAACTTTTTTTAAATCAGCAAATTCAGTTACTCCACCAGCTTTTTCTATTGCATCTATAATTCTTTCACCCTCTTTTATTTTAACTATCCCTTCTTTATTTACCTCCCCAACTATATGTATACATATTGTCTTTTCACTATTTTTATTATCTTCATTTTGCTTATTATCTATACAATCTGAATTACTAATTTCCAAACTATTATAATCTAAATTATTATCGAAATTTTCTATTAATCCATTATCCTTTTTGTTGAATTTTACATATATTAAACCCACAATACCTATTAAAAAAATTATTAAAATAATTACTACTATTACATTTTTCTTTTTATCTATATTTTTCATTATATAATCAATCCTTTCCTTATAATACTTTCTTTAGAAATATACTGGCATTTGCTAATAAGAATATGCCTATTTTTATCGTTTTCACTGTCAATAATTTTTATCGTTTTCCCTTGAAATATAATTAATATTAATGTATATTAATTAGTATAATAATTCTAAGGAGAAACTTATGAAATTAAAAAATAAAATTTTTATCATCTATATGATAGTATCTATTCTACTTATACATATATTGTTAACTAATACCGCATTTGCAGATAGCACTGTAAACTTGGATATATACTCCAATTCATGTATACTAGTAGAATGTTCATCACATAAAATTGTATATGAAAAAAATTCGAATACTGTATTATACCCCGCTAGTACAACAAAAGTTCTGACCGCAATTTTAACAGTAGAACATTGTGATTTAGCAGATACTGTAACTATCACGAAAGATATGATTTCTAAAATCCCAGCTGGATACACAACTGCTTACTTGCAACCTGGGGAACAATTAACTGTCGAAGAACTTTTAAATTTATTACTAATTCCTTCTGCAAATGACGCTGGTTTTGCTTTAGCAATTCATATATCTGGTTCTATTGAAAAATTTTCTGGCTTAATGAATGAAAAGGCAAAACAAATTGGTTGCACTAATTCTAATTTTATTAATCCAAGCGGAATACATGATAATAACCATTATTCTACTGCACAAGATATGGCTCTTATTGGAATGTGCTCATTAGATTACCCTCAAATTACTAACATATGTTCTAAGACTTCTTATATTTTACACGAAGGGAAATCTAATCAAAGAAGTTTTGAAACTACAAATACTTTAATGAAAAAATCCGAAAAAAATTATTATGAATATGCTACAGGGTTAAAAACAGGATTTACTACTCCTGCTGGTTCCTGCATAATTGCAACTGCACAAAAAGATAACATGAAATTTTTAGTAGTTTTACTTGGTGCACCTGAACCCCAAAATGGTGTAAGTTACCGTGATATTGATTGCAAAACCCTATTTGATTATGGTTTTCAGAATTATGAAACTTTTATTAACTCAGATAAACAAATTATAAATTTCTTAAATACATCTTTTTTTACTGGAATTGGTTTAGGAACTATTTTTAAAATAACTTTAGTAGTTTTTACTTTTTTTCTTTTTTGTACTATTATAAATAAAAAAAATAATAAAATTTTGGGAAAATCTAAGAAACATTTTTCTGAAAAAATCTTTTTATTAAAAAATAAGAAACAAAATAATTGCGATGAATATAAATTTAGATGTTCATTTTGGTAAATTTAAAATTATAGATATAGATTAATGGTTGGAGAAGATTTTAAAATCTCCTCCATTCTCAGTTTTAATAATCATTTCCAATAATAATAGTAAAATCAATTCCATTTTTACTATTATTAGAATTAGATATTGCTCCAATCCCAATTGTATTTTTTAGGTTTTCTGAAACTGAGTTTTCCTGATTAGTTCTATTTATTATTGCTGTTTTTTCTGTTTTTGTAGTTTTTCCAGTGGACACTACTGTATATCCACTTTCTTCTAATAAATTCTTTAAATTGTTTAAATTCATATCATCACTTGTACCATTTAATATATTTATTTTAATCTTTGCATTTTTTTCCTGTTCTTCTGTTAACTCTGTTTTAAATAACTCTTGTACAATTTTTTCTGTTTGTTTTTTATTATGTACATATATCCATACACCATTACATTTTTCTGGTGCTCCTGGAAGTGTTTCTGTTTTTATATTTTCTGTTTTAAAATCAATTGCATATGGAGCATAATCTTTTAAATTCCATATGTTAAAATTAGTTTCTACATTATTGTTAGCAATCTTAATATAATCATCAACTTTTGTAATATTTTCTGCCTTTACAACCTGTTTTATAACTTCTGTAATAAATGCCCTTTGGGTTTTCATTCTTCCTATATCTTCTTGTCCATATTCAGCTGGATATGTAGTACCATTATTATTGTGTCTAAATCTAACCACCTGTTCTGCCTTATTACCATCTAGAAGTTGATAGCCTGCCTTTAAATGTATTTTTAAATTTTGGGAACTGTCATCATAATCCATATCAATTGGTACATCAAAATATATTCCACCTACACTATCTACTAAATCTTTTAACCCTTGTGTATCAATTTTTATATAATAATTAATACCTAAACCTGTTATATCATTAACTTTCTTTAATAATTTATCTGGATCAATTTGATATAATGCATTTATTTTATCAAACCCTGTTGCTGTATTTTTGTTTTTTCCTACAAAAGTATCTCGTGGTATAGATAACATACCTACATCTTGTGTTTTTGGGTCATATGAACATACTAATAAAGTATCTGTTAAATTTTGACTTTGCCCTATTACTAATATATTTATTCTAGATAAATTTGCTAATGTATTTGCATCATGTCCTAAAATTGTAGCAACAAAACCACCTAAGGTCCATCCATTTTCATTCATTCTTTTTACAAATAATCCTGCAAAAACTAAAAATACTATTAGTATAATTATAAGTATAGTTCTTAATATTATATTCTTTTTTTTCTTCTTTTTTTTCTTTTTTTGATTTATATTATAATTCGTATTGCTTAAATTTATTGTTACTTCTTTAAAGATTTTTTCTTTTTCTATTTCATTTTTATTTTTCTTTTGTTGATTTTTCACTGTTTTTGTTAATTTTCC
>USQY01000013.1 GCA_900557045.1 uncultured Clostridium sp. | reverse complement strand
TGCTCAGCTGTATTATCTTTATTTTCATTATTTTGATTTGTTTTATCTTGTTGTTTTTTCTCATCAGTATAAACTGTTTCAAGCTTATTAATTAAATTTTGCAATCTTTCCATGTCCTTACCAACCATTTCCCAATCACCATTAGAAGTTGATTGTTCTAAGTTTTTATTTGCTTTTATAATTAATTCAATTAGTCCTTCAATATCATCAGTATTTTGAATTTCTATACCAATTGCATTTTGAGAAACTAAATTAGTAAGAGCCATTTTAAGGTTATCTCCTATTGCTACTTTATTTCCTGAAGCAACTACAATTTTCTTTAAAGTAGGTAATGCATCTTCTTCATTTATATATTGTTGATAAATTGCTTCAACATATAGCAATTTATTGTCTACAGGAACTACAACCATATTTTTTGTTAACTTTGTTCCTGAAACATTTAAACTAGAAATTTGCTTATATATTTCTTCGTTTTGTTCTATTTGAGTATCTAATTGTAGTAAACCTAATACATTACTATCATCAGGGAATGTATATAATTTTAAATTAGGAGACCCATTTTTATAATTTCCTACTAAATATGAAGTTATATTTTGTTTACCACTTATTGTGTATGGTATAACTAAACCTAATATATTTTCATCATTATCTACTGTTTTTACCATAGTATAATATGGTTGTACTTGAGTTACAGAATTATTTGATGAATTAGTTATACTATATGTAGAAATATCCCATACATCATCAGTTCTATATAATACATCTGCTTGTACATTATGATATCTTTTCAAAATATTTGCTTGAATATTATATAAAAATTCTGGATATACAAAATGCTTACTTATGTCTTCTGGAATTTGTTCTTCTAAATTTACAAACAAATTATCATATGCTTTCCAATACGCCATTATTATTGGGTCTGTTCTATCTGTTATATAAAACTTAACTGTTCCATCATATGCATCTATAAGCACTTTTGCAGAATTACGTATATAATTTATATCCTTATTGTTTATAGTACTTTTTTGTGAATATGGATAATAGTTAGATGTTGTATATGCATCTAATACCCATACTAGTTTTCCTTCATCTGTAATTACTAAATATGGATTTTCATCATATAACAAGTATGGCATTATTTCTTTTGCTCTTTTTATTATATTCCTATTTGTTAGTATTTTACTATTTGAATGTACATCAGAAGAAAGTGCTAATTTTACATCTCCTTGTGATATTGCTAAAACTAATCTATCTGCAAAACCAAGTTTTAAACCTGCTTTTCCATCATATTTATTTGTTTCATTTTTTCCATCTGAAATTGGATAATCAAATTCTTGTTTTGTTGTACTATTTGTTACAATTGTTTCATTAGTTTGTAATCCAAAATATATACGTGGTTGAGTAATTTTTAAATCATTTTCTATAAAACTTTTTTGATAATTTTCTAAATTTCCTGCATTATTTGTTGATGATACAGATGTTGCAATTGCTCCATAACCATGTGTATATTCATAAGTTGAATTTATGTATGAATTTTCTTTATTAACTATTTCTCTTGGTGATATATATAACAACATATCTTCATTATTTATAGAATATTTTCCTATTTTGCTTGAATTATATGTATAATATCCTTTGTTTGTTAATGTTCCATTTAAATTTTGTAATACTAAATCTTTGTTTACAATTGATATATTATTTAATAAGTTAGTATTTTTAATTATGTCATTATTTTCCAAAGCTCCTGCATTTTCTACATTTTTTTCATCAATTTCAATATTATATCCTACTCTAGTATTTTCAATATTATATTTTATGTAGTCTTTTTGTTTATCTAATTCATTTGAGTTAACAAACATTGTATTATATCCCACTAATGTAACAAGTAGTAGGCATAAATATACTGGAACTGTTAATATTGAAGCAATAACTTTTTTAGTTTTTCCTTTATTATATGCAGATACAGCTATAAATACAGATACTATTATAATTAATGCAAGAAGCCTATATCCCCATAATTTTATGCTAACATCTGCAAGACCTGCGCCATAAAGTGAATATGTTGTTTTATCACCTATAGTCAAAAATTTACTTGAACTTAAATCCTGTGTTTTAAAAAAAGTTAATATTGCAATTAAAATTGATAATACTTTTGCATTATTTAAAATTTGTCTAATAATTTTACTTTTCTTTAATGTATCGCTTTTAACACCATCAAATTGTGTATTTAATGCAATTATATAATAAATTCCTGTATATACTGTTATAGCTACTAATGTAATTATTCCAAACCATAAAATATATTCTAAAAATGGTTTTTGAAATAAGTAATATCCCATATCATTGTTAAATATTTTATCTTTAATTTCAAAAGAAGTACTATTTACAAATAATATTAATTTATTCATAGTAATATTTGAAGTAAACAAACTAACTAAAGCAGCTACTATTAATGAAATTGATTTATTAGGCAATTTAGGCATTGCTTTTTTCTCATCTTCGAAAAATTGCTTTAAACCTGAGTAAATTCTTTTATTGGTAATATATACTACTGAAAAAATAAATATAAATGTTGCTACTAGTGAAATAGTTTTATATTGAAAGTTTTTCCAAAATACAGAAATATATTGTTCACCTATTTCTAATTTTTCTAAATATGCTCCTCTAAACATTATATATAGTACTATTGCAATTACTATTGTAAATAATATAACTATAAAAGTTCTTTTTTTAGATTTTTTTGCATTCATTTTTGTTTTAGTATTTACATTTTGATTTACTTCTTTTTTTGATTGAGTAGTATCATTATTTTGATTAATTTTATTTTTCTCCATTTACATTCACTAACCTTTCATTTATTTATATTAGTGCATTTACAAAATCTGTACTATCAAATTTTTCCATATCATCTATCTGTTCTCCAACACCTATAAATTTAATTGGCATTTCGTTTTCAGAAACAATTCCTATTACAGCACCACCTTTGGCTGTTCCGTCTAATTTTGTAAGTATAAGACCATTAATATCTACTGTTTCTTTAAATGCTTTTACTTGTAATATAGCATTTTGACCTGTTGTTGCATCAAGTACCATTAACACTTCTTTAGAAGCATCTGGTAGTTCTCTATCAACTATTTTTTTTATTTTTATTAATTCATCCATTAAATATTTTTTATTATGAAGTCTACCTGCAGTGTCACATATTAGTACATCTGCATTTTTCTCTTTTGTCACTTTTATTGCATCATATACAACAGAAGCTGGGTCTGAACCTTCATGTCTTTTAACTATATCACATCCTGCCCTGTTTGCCCATATTTCTAGTTGTTCAACAGCTGCTGCTCTAAATGTATCTGCTGCAGCAATAACAACCTTTTTTCCATCTCTTTTTAGTCTGTTTGCTATTTTCCCAATTGAAGTTGTTTTTCCAACTCCATTTACTCCTACTACTAAGATTATTGATGGTGTTGTTTCCAAGTTTAATGATGAATCTACTGAATCTAAAATTTCTTTTATTATGTTTTTTAAAGCTTTTTTTACATCTTCAGCATCTTCTATTTTTTCTTTTTTAATTTTATCTCTTAATTCTGATATGATTTTTTCAGATGTTTCCATTCCTACATCTGACATGATTAATGCTTCTTCTAGTTCTTCTAATAAATCTTCATCTACTTTTCTAAATGTACTAAATACATTGTTTATTTTCTCATTTATTGATGTTTTAGTTTTGCTAAGACCATGTTTCAATTTGTCAAAAAATCCCATGTTTTGTCATCCTCCGTTTTTGTGTTTTTATATATTGAAATTATACTATAATATGATATTTTGTGCAAGGTATTTTTTGGGTGTATTTGTTGAGTTTGTTTTACGCTTTTGCAATTAGCCGGCAAAATAAAATATATTAAAATTCCGTTTCTTTGCTGGTCGTTTGTGTGTGTTAAAATGTATAGGTGCTCACGCTCCCAAACTGCGCATCCACTGCATTTTAATATATTTTATTTTGCCTACTCTATAATTTATAGGATTGTGGATTGTGATAAGTGGTTATTAGGGAATAGAAAATTTGGATGAATGTATTGACTTTTGTTGAAAACAAAAATATAATTTTATTGTTATATGCTACCATAGCTCAGTTGGTAGAGCAACAGATTCGTAACCTGTAGGTCGGCGGTTCGGTTCCGCCTGGTAGCTCCATAAAAATAGCTCACGGACTAATTAAAGTTCGTGACTCTTTATTTTATATAAATAATTACTAAAAATAAATGTTAAACAGACCTTGAAAGACACACCTTGATGGAAGGTGTGTCTTTCAACTGTTACTTCTTATAAACGACTGCCTCTTCGAGGGCAGTTTTCGCTTCGGTAATTGCTGAATCAATTTTCTGAGAAGCTTCAAGTAAAGCAGCCAAATAGCCAATTTCAGATGCTCTTTTTTCGAACTTCTCATTGTGTCTGCGCTGTCTTTCTCTTTCTTCCTTTGCCTCATACTCACTTCTTATTTTAACTGTCCTACAATTTCTTTAATAAAAATTTAAACTATTTTTATAAGCAGCTTGAAAATAGAACAAAAGTTTGATATAATATTAAACAAAATATACATGCAAGGAGTGATGTTTCATGAAGAATTCTTATTTAAATTGTCTAAAAAAATTACGTGATTTCAGAAAGAGTTTAAAAAATGATACAGATATAAAAAGAGGTAAACTCTATTTTACTTGGATTAAAGATAAAACCGAAAAAATAAGAAATGAAACAGATGAGAATTATATATATAATAACTTAATAAAATATACATTAAAAAACTACAAAATTGATACATATATTTATGAAAGACTTAATAAACCTCTAAAAAACATAGTTAAAAGCAATTATATTTTAAATAACAACAATTATATATTCAATAATACAGATATTCCAAAAAAAGATGCATTATTACTGGCTAAGAAAGTGCTATTAAAAAGAGGAAATGTTGTCTGGGTAGATTTTGGATTTAATATAGGAAATGAGTTTGGAGGAATGCATCCAGCTATTATATTGAAAAATTTTGATAGCGAACTATTTGTTTTGCCTATCTCTTCAAAGAAACCTAGTGAATATAAGAAAATAGAAAAAGAATTTAGCGAAGGGAAAATCACCAAAAAAGAATATGAAAAGCAAAAAAATAATATTATAGAAATTGTACAAATAGATGAAATATACAGATTTAAAGATATGACAAGATGGACAAATATTACAAGAATGAGAAAAATTAGTATATTAAGGTTAAACTTTAATGGTACTATTGGTAAAATAGATGGTAAATATTTAAACATTATAAATGAAAAAATCGGTCAGGAATTTTTCGAATAAAACATTGACTTATCGCGTAAAATATAGTATCATAGTATTAGAAAGTAATCTATAAAGATTGCTGTGGGAGGAGCGTAAGCTCCAGTTAAATTGCTATGGGAGGCACCTAATTAGAAATAATTAGGTGCCAGTTTATTTTGTGTGCAGTTAAATGTTTAAAATAATTAGAAAAAGGTCATAAAAAATCATTGAAAAAAAGTAACTAAATGGTATACCTGCTCCGTAATCGCTCCACTTAAAAGAGTTCTCATACACGAGAACTCCTAATAATTTTATTTTTCTGTTTCCTTCTTATTTTTTTATCTAAATATTTTTTTCTATATCCTCATCCATATCATGTTTTCCGCATTTCCCTTTTTTCCTTACCTTCTCTAATTTTTTTAGCAATAAAATGGCAAATACCTCTTACAAGGCAAAAAGCAAAAAATGCTGCAAAAAAGCCAATTAATCCAAACATAATATCAGCAAACTCCATATTACCAGTATTAGTAACTTTTTGTCCTATTTCAATTGCAAAAGTTATAACTACCATAAGTGTAGTTACATATATCCATGAAATAACCATTACATGTTTTTTACTTAAAGCTTTAAATAATGGGTGTACAACAAATAATATTGCCATTCCTATTATTGCTATTACTATAAAATGTAATTCTTTATCTGAAAAAGTATATTCAAATGTATCATTTAAAGTTAATATTTTGTCATGGATTTTAGCTATGTGTTCTACTATAAAATATAAAACTTCTTTCATTAATAATCCTCCTCTTATTACATTACATAAGAGCCACTGTAATAAAATATTATACAGTAGCTCTATTTTTAATTAAAAATGTTTTCCTTTTTTCTTAGTTGATGTATCTGGTATATTTTCATCATCATCTTCTTGATATTGTGTTTTATCAAATATAGTAATATCATCATCTTCATTATCTTTTTTATTTTGTACATCACTATTTAATATTTGTGATTTAAAATTGCTTTGTTCTACCATTTCATCATTATATTCGCTATTTGCTTCATCAATAGCATCTTTCAAAGAATAATCGTAATTGTCTGATAATTCATCTTCGTTTTTTGCATCTTCATCGTTTTCTTTGTTTCCTGTTTTCTTTAATACTATAATAATAATTATTATTAATATTAATAGAATTCCAATTATTCCGCCTAATATGAAATAAATTGAGTTATCTGTATTATTTTTTAATGTAGTAGCTGGAGTGTTTGTAGGTTTTTTAACTGTTATTTGATATACTCCTGTTTTTGAACCGTTTTTATCTTCTAACATAATTGTTATAACTTTTTCTCCATTTTCTGATTGTTGATTTTCTGCTACTGTTACTTCAACATTTGCATCTTCTGCAGTTACAAATACATTTTCTGTTTTTATTGTTGATGGATCTTCTACTATAATAACATAACTTGTTATTTCTGGATCAAAGCTTGGTTCTAATGTTGCATTAGTAATTTCTAACTTTTTAAGTTTTAATCCATCAGTAACACCGTTTTCATTAGTTTTTGAAACTGTTATTGTATATATTCTTGTTGTTCCATCTTCAGCTGTTACAGTAATTTTTACTATATTGTTTCCTACTTTAAAATCTCCATTTCCTGTAATATCAGTAGTTGCTTTTTCATCTTCTGGAGTTGCTTTTATATTTAATTTTTCATCTGTATCTTTAAGTGTTAAAGAATATTTTGTTGTTTGTGGATCAAAGTTAGGTGTTAATTCATAATTTTCAACTACTAATTCTTTTAAAGCTTTATTTGTAGATTTTTCTTCTTTCTTTTCTTCTGGTTTTGTAGTAGTTAAAGCTGAACTTATTACATAAGCTGTTTTTCCGTTGTATGATATTCTACTCCATATATAACCATTTATTTTTTCTGAAGAAATACCTGTTCTTGTTACACTATCTCCTTTTTTTAATGTTCCATATTGTCCACCTGATGCACTCCATGTTCCTCTAACATTAACTGAATCTGTTTGTACATAAACTGTTTCGTTTACTTGGCGGAATGTTGGTTCTGCCGGTGTTGATGGCTGAGTTGGTGTAGTTGGTTGTTCTACTGGTGTTTGCTTTTCTGATACTTTAACTGTTACAGAACCTGAAATATTAGATGGCGTTCCATTTGCATCTGTTACATCGCCAGATAATTTAACTGTATAACTTCCTGCTTTTGAAGTGTCTAACTTATATGATTTATTTGTTACTTTGTTAGCTAATTCATCTAAATTTCCACCTACTATTGAATCAGAAATTCCTGAACCATTTATTTTTAAATTCCATGCTATAGCATTAATATTAACATTAATATTAACATTATCTCCCACCTTAACATCTGTACTACTTGCTGATATACCTGCTGTTCCGGCGTTACTTACCGATTTAGTCATAAATAAAAGTATTGCTGTAAAAAGTATTGTTATAATTACTTTATAATGAATCTTTTTCATTTTTTTCCTCCATCTTTTTTAATTAATGTTGTTTTAAATATAGTATGATTTGATATAAATCTGTTGAATTTACTTTGTTGTCTTTATTAACATCATATCTTTTATCATATCCATCTGAATTTTGTTTTAAGAATTTTATTACATAATACAAATCTGTTGAATTTACATAACCATTACCATCTACATCGCATTCTGTGCTTGTAGGATTACCGTTATTTTCTTCATACCTCAAATACGTATTAGCAATATATCCTTCCAATCCTTCTGAAGTTACTATCTTATCCCAAGTAAACCCATTAGCTGAGCCTACTGCTTTTTGTAATACAGTAACTTTAGTGTCTTTTCCTAAAGATGTGATAATTGAATAATTGGTTCCAACACCACTTCTTATATTAACTTTTCCATCATTGTTACAATTTATGTATGCAATTGTATAATTTGTTGATGCAACTCCTGTTAAATAATCACTTACTAAATATCCTTGTGAACCATTGCTCAATTTTACTCTTGACCAATTATATCCATCTAATCCATTGTATTTCCCCGTTTCAATTATAGTAACCGGTTGACCAGATGTTAATGTTGTAATTACTCTTGTTTCACTTGTTCCTGGACCATTTCTTAAATTTACATTAACATTTGCTACTGCTGAAGTATTAGCATTTGTAACATCATTTATTACTTCTATAAAATCTCTAGCAATATATCCTTTTTGACCATTTGGTAATACTATTTTGTCCCAGTAATATTCATTTTCTTTTGAACCAGATACTTCAATTCTTAATAATATATCGCCAGAATTTACTTTAGCTATTTCTGAACAAGATGTACTTTTTCCATTTCTTACTGATACACCATCACCTTTTACTTTAACATTTTGTGTTACTATTGAGATTCCATCTGGTGAAGGTGAAATTTCTTGTGGCATATTATTATATACTGGTATTACAAAATTTATGTTACTATCTAACAATCCCATACCTTCATATGAGCTTCTAACCATGTTTCCTTCTGATAATGATGCTGATATATTTTGCATATATTGATGATAATATAAACTTCCATCTGAATTATCTACATCAAATTTTTGTAAATATAAAGTTGATTGACCTCTAGCTATATAACTTGATGCTATAAAGTTTGCTCCACCTCTTATAGATTTTTCTGGATCATTCCAGCCTTGTGTTTTAGCATATGTTAATGCATTTGCTGTCACATTACCTGTTGCTTGTATATTAAGAAAATTATAATATCCTATGTATCCTCCATATGTACCACAACCTGTTGAACTTGCATAAGAATTTGCTCCTTGTTCTTGTTTTATTCTTGCTGCTAAATGATATGGGCTTATTCCTGCATCTCTTGCAGCTTCCATTATTACTTGTGCATATGATTTATTTATTGTTCCTGCTGAACCATCTGTTTTGGTATATGTAATTATATTTCCTTTAGTCCATCCAACAGTACTTAATATTTTATTTACACCATCTATATTTTGAATTTCTCCATTATATCCTAAGTTTTCAAATTGAAAAATATTACTGTCATTTAGCCAATTTCTTGGATCCATATAATATGCAACTGTAGTTTCCGAAGCACATTTCCATTTTCCTGTGTCATATAATTTATTACCACATGTAGAACATACCCAGTTTCCATTGTTTGTATAATATATTAAGTTTCTTCCGTGTGAAGCAACTGTTTCATTTTTTATTACATCATTCCAGTCTAAACCAGTTTCTAAAATAGTAAAATTCCAATTTGGATGTTTAGATTGTAAATTTTGTATTAATGCATTATATCCTGGATAATTAGATAATTTTTCTTGTGAGTATGAATATTTGATTTGTGCTGCAAATATGTTAGTTGGCAATAATATTCCAATACATATGTATGTTATTATATTTAAAATTATTATCTTTTTTATAAATTTTCTTATGTTTACCTTTGGTAAAAAGTCATTTTTCAACACCCTTTTCCCCTCCTTTTCTTTTGCAACATTATCTTACAAATACAGTATAACATTGATAGATTTTTCAGTCAACGAATTTGAAAAAATGTAATAATAATGTAATATTTTGACGAAAAAAATATAAAAATAGTTGAGCTAAAATCAAAACTATTTTTATAAAAAATACACATTCCAGCTATACAGTATGTATGTTTTTAGAAACGAGAGATGAAAATCAAAGTTTAGATAATTTTTCTTAGGTTAAACACATATATTAAATTTTATATAATATCAAGTATTTTTTCACTATTTGCCATCAATATTCAAAGAAATTTATGTAAAAAAACATATGAATTGTTTCACATAGCTTACGTTTTATGTTTACAAATCATATGTTTTTCTATTTATCTATTTATATCAGTTTTACTATTGCTATTTTTTCTAACTTTTTTATTCTTTTCCTTTTGTTCCTTTAAGTTTAATTTATATTCTTGAATAGTATCTTTTATAAATTTTATATCTATATATTTTCTATATTCACTATTTTCATTTTCGGCTATTTCTATTATTTGTGCCAAACTTTTACCTTCTTTATATAAATTTTTTATAAATTCTGTATTTCTTCCTTTAATAATACTTTTTTTCATTTCTTCAACTGTTTGTGGTTTGGTTAATTCATTATCTGATTCTAATTCATATACTATTTTAAAAGAATTTTGAAAATCCTGTAATTTTAAATATATCTCTGCTAGGAAAAGACGGTCCTCATAATTATTTCCTAATAGTTTTACCATTACTTCTAATTTTTTCAAATTTTTACTAATATTAGCCTGTGATAATTTTCCAGCTTTAAATTTGCCTTTGAACATTTTAAAGTTTTTTTCCACTAATTTCTTTTCATCTTTATTTAAGACTTTTTCTCCACGTATATACTTATTATATATTTTTTGTTTTCTTTTTGTATTATATTCTTTCTTTATTTGCATTATTTTAGTATTTAATTCTATTAAATATGTTAATATTTCTTCCGATTTTTCAACAGATATATCAAACTCTTTAGCTATACTACTTACACTGTTTCCTTTTAAATAATACTCTAAATACTTTTTGTATTTTTCATCACAAACTTCAAGTAATACTTCTTTTACTGTCATTTTTTTAGTTATTATTTTCTTTAGCTTTATTTTCTGTTCATCTGTTAATTCCATAATACCTCCTATTATTATTTTATTTACAGTAATTATATATTTTATTAAAAATCAATTTTTTCGCCAACCCATTTTTCTAACTCATTTATAGAAATTCTAACTTGTTCCATAGTATCTCTATCTCTTACAGTAACTTGATTATCTTCTAATGTATCAAAATCTATTGTTACACAATATGGTGTTCCTATTTCATCTTCTCTTCTATAACGTTTTCCAATGCTTCCAGCTTCATCATAATCACACATAAATTTTTTAGAAAGCATATCATATACTTCAGTTGCTTTGTCACTTAATTTTTTAGATAATGGCAATACAGCCACTTTGAATGGTGCTAAAGCTGGGTGTAAATGTAAAACTGTACGTACATCCCCTTCACTTATTTCTTCTTCATCATAACTATTGCATAAAAATGCAAGTGCAACTCTATCACAACCAAGTGATGGTTCTATAACATATGGTATGTATTTTTCTCCTGTTTCTTGTTCTAAATATGTTAGATCTTGTTTTGAATACTCCATATGTCTTGATAAATCGTAATCTGTTCTATCAGCAATTCCCCATAATTCTCCCCATCCAAATGGGAAAGCAAATTCAATATCTGTTGTTGCTTTACTATAAAATACTAATTCTTCTTTACTATGGTCACGTAAACGAATATTTTCTTTTTTAATTCCTAAACTTAATAACCAGTTTTCACAATATGTTCTCCAGTAATCAAACCATTCTAAATCTGTTCCTGGTTTACAGAAAAATTCAAGTTCCATTTGTTCAAATTCACGAGTTCTAAAAGTAAAGTTACCTGGTGTAATTTCATTTCTAAAAGCTTTACCAATTTGACCAATTCCCATAGGCATTTTTTTTCTAGTTGTACGTACTACATTTTTGAAATTCACAAAAATCCCTTGAGCTGTTTCTGGTCTTAAATATACTTGTGATGTTGAATCTTCTGTTACCCCCTGAAAGGTTTTAAACATAAGATTGAATTTACGAATATCTGTAAAATTTTGTTTACCACAATTTGGGCAAACAATATTATGTTCCTTTATATAATTAATCATTTTTTCATCTGGCCAACCATCAACTATTTCTTCACAATTATTTTGGTGCATCCATTCTTCAATTAATTTATCTGCTCTATGTCTTGTTTTACATTCTTTACAATCTATTAATGGATCACTAAAACCTCCTACATGTCCTGTTGCAACCCATGTTTGTGGGTTCATTAAAATGGCCGCATCTAAACCTACATTATATTTATTTTCTTGTATAAATTTTTTCATCCATGCTTTTTTTATATTATTTTTTAATTCTACTCCCAAAGGTCCATAATCCCAAGTATTTGCTAATCCACCATAAATTTCAGACCCTGGGTAAATAAATCCTCTTCCTTTGCATAAACTTACTATTTTTTCCATGTTTTCTAACATATTATTTCTTCCTTTCCATAAAACCTGCTACTATTATATAAGCTTTTTCACTTTTTTTCAATAGGCATTGTTCACTTTTTCTTGCAATCACATTAAATGAATGCTAATGTTTTAATTTTTTTCAAAACATCAACCCCATAACTCTTTTATTACAATTTAAACTTTTCTTTAATCATTCTAGCAGTTTCTTCTGCTGTTATATTTGTATTATTTATTTTAATATAATTTTCATATGTAATTTCCCCAGGAATAGAATTTAGTCTATGGTTTTCAAGAGTGTGCAATAATTCTTTATCACTAAACTCTATATTTCTTTTACTTGGCTTATTTGCTAATCTATTTTCAGTTACATTTCGTCTACGTCTTTCCTCAAGATCTGCTTCTAATTCTACCATATAAAATTCTCCGCCTGCATCTTCAAAAATATGTTTTATTTTAGTTAACCATTCTTTTTCTGATGGATTATCAAAAAAGCACATTACTGTAAATATTAAGCCTTTTAAATCACTTTTAGCAACTTCATTAAAAATTAGCATTCTAAACTCATCTGTTAATCTTTTTCTTTCTTTAGAACATATATCAAATATATTGGTTAAAACATCTATAGTTTCATGATTATGCATAAATTTTAAATCTGTAATTTTGGTTAATTCTTGCCCAACAGTCATTTTACCAACTGCTTGTGGTCCTACTATCATTACTAATTTTGCCATTAATATCACTTCCTTTTATATTTATTTTTCTATAATAAAAGCCCTGCAAAAGAACTCTTTTAAGACTCCTTTTGCAAGACTTGCATCTTACATTTTATAAAGTGTAAGTGATTTTTATTTATCACCCTTTACCGCTCGAACTTGCCATTCTAGGTAAACTCTTAAATATTTTTTATATTATTTAGTTTTATTATATCTTTTAAATTTAATTGTAGCAACAGTTCCTATAACTGCTATAAATAGTGTTCCTACTAAAACTACTATATTATCACCTGTACGTGGACTGTTTTCAATATTTTCATTTTCTTTGTTAGTTTCATTTTTTCCTGTACCATTTTCTTCACTGCCATTTTCATTATTATTTCCTTGTTCATCATTGTTGTTATTTTCTTCATTTGTTTTAGTTTCTGCTAATGTATAAATACTAAAATGTTTTGTATTAAAAATAGCATAACCATCTTTTACTTCAACTTCATATTCTTCTGTTTTACCATCATCTGTGACATAATATGCAATAAGTTTTTTACCTTTTAAATTTTCTGGCACTGGAATTTTTACTTCAAATGTTCCATCATCTAATTTTGTAATGTATTTTTCTAATGAATCTGAATATAATTTTAAATCAAACATTGCATTTTCTCTTACAGCTAATAATTTTATTATTTTTTCATATTCAGTTCCATTTGTTATTTTTTGTGCTTTAATACTTGTATCTAATGGTATTGAAGATGAATTTGAACTAATTTCTATATCAGTTGTTATATCTGCTGTTTTATAAGATGGTGTTACCATTTTTGAAGAATCATTTTTTATAACAATATGGAAGCTTTCTTGTTTGCCACCAACTTTTACAGTAGCAATAAAAGTTTCATCATTTTCTTTAAGTCCTTTAAGTCCGCTAACTTCTTCAAAATCATTGTAAGTTGGTATAAAAACATTTCCAGATTGTAAGAATTCTTCAAATGTAATGTTTTCATCTATTCCTGGCCAATATATTTCTCTGTTATCATATAGTTCTTTTGCCCAAGTTTCATATGCAGTTCCAGCATATGATATAGTAACAATTCCTTCTTTTCCTAAATATTCATTAATTCTTTTTTGAGCAGCAGCCATTAGTGCTTCTTTTGTGTTGCTAGTTTCACTTGGCACATAAATTATATGTTCTGCTTTTGTTCCTAATGTATCATAAATATTATAAATAACATCATCATATTTAAATACTGCTATACCTAATCTTAATGTATAAAAAGAGCCATTATCCCCTGCTCTATTATCAACATAGAATTTCATATTTTTATAATTTAAATATGATTTTAATTCTCCAGAAAACATATCTAAAGATTCAGTTCCATCTTTACCTACATTATTTACCCAATAATTTATCAATTCTAAATCTCTAACTTGAAAATATTCTATATCACTTGGGAAGTTTTTAATATAATTATCAAATTTTGTTTTTACATCATTATTATAATTATATACAATACCAACATTATGAGTTTCACCATTTACTGTAAGGTCAACAGAAGAAAAATCTTCAGCTAAATTTTCAAAACTTATATCATTTCCACTTTCCTCATCCATAAGTAAAAATTCAAAATATCTTTCAAATATTATTTCATTAGCAGGTTTTACTGCGTTCATTTCTATTTTTCCATTTTTATTTAAATAGTTTTTAAATACTTCACTTTTTTCTGAATTACATATAACTTCTATAACATGTTGTTCAACTGTTTTATAAGAAGATTTGCTTCCCATTCTTATGGTTACTTTTGTACAATCTTCATTTATTAAATCAACTGATTTTGTACCATCATAATAATTTGATATTGAAAATGTATAATTTGGATTTTTTTCTGACAAAGCCCTTAAATATCTACTAATTTTTTCTTTCATATTATTTTGATTAGAAGTTCTAATTTCTAATTTACCATTTTTCAATATACTCTTAAACTCTTCACTAACTTTCTCTTGAAAAACTACCTCAATTTCATATTCTTCTGGAGTTCCATTATTAACTACGCTACGTGCTATTTTACAAGTAGAAAAATCTTCTTTATGATTAACTATATAAAAATTATAATTTGTACCATTATATTTTGAAAGATACTCATTTAAAACTTCATATTTGTTATCTCTCATTGTAGTATCTTTTACTATAAGTTTTCCATCCTCATTTAAAATATTTTTAAATTCCTCACTCATTCCTTCAGGAATTACAGCAAGTACTTTGTTTGATGCTACTGTAAACATAGCAATCATAAATACAAATATAGTAATTAACAATAATTTTTTCTTTGTTTTCATCTTTTGTATTCCCATTTCATTTTTTATTTTTATATATTACAAATTATTTATACCATAATAAATAATTTTAATCAATATTTTTTAATTACTATTCAGGCATATTTTTTAATTACTATCTTGTACAATTTGAATTTACTTTACAAGACCTCAAAACTCTCAACCATTTTTTCAATAATAGGCCCTACCATATTTTCAAATTGTAAACCACAATTTGCTTCTACCACAAAATATCCATCATCATTTTTTATATAATAAGTATCTAATCTCTTGTCAGACAATTTTTCATGTTTTACAATAACTTTTGCGCCATTAATGGATTTTTCTTTTATTTCCAATTCATCTACAAAATTTTCGCCATTTTCACTGTTTTTTAATTTTTCATATTCTGCTTTTAACTCTTCCATATCTTTTTCATAATCTCCATTTTTTTTGTAAACAGTTATATTAACAGTATTAGTATATAATGACTTGAATTCATCTATACCATTTACATGTTTTTCTACATAAAAACTACCAGTATCATATTTCATAGAATATCCAAAAGAACCTTTACATGTTTTCATTACAATTTCTTGTTCACTTCCTTGAATTGTTATTTTTTCTTTAATTTCTTTAGTTTCATCTATTTTACCGTCGTTGTATTGTATTAGATTATTTCCGTTAGTATCATCATTATCATTTCTATTTTTTCCTTTTGCCATAAACATAATAACACCAATAATAATTGCAACAATAAGTATAACAATACCTATAGCACCAACTAAATTAAATTTAATTACTTTTCTCTCCATTTTTCATTTGTTCCTTTCTTATTTTTATTACTCTCACTAGATACATTTATATTAATATTTATTTTTTCATGTATCCAGGTTTATCTAATAATGTAAACATATTTGTTTTATATTTTTCTACTCCTGGCTGATTAAATGGGTTTACTCCTAGTAATAAACCAGACATGGCACATGCTTTTTCAAAGAAATAAATTAAATGCCCTATTGTTTCTTCATCTAATTCGTCTATTTTTATCATTATATTTGGAACTCCTCCATCAACATGTGCTTGAATAGTTCCAAGCATTGCTTTTTCATTTACATAATTTACAGTCTTATTAGCTAAGTAATTCAGCCCATCCAAATTATCTTCCTCAAAATTTATTTTTATATCAGATTTTTCGCTTCTAATAGCTATAATAGTTTCAAATAAAGATCTTTCTCCCTCTTGTATGTATTGTCCTAATGAATGTAAATCTGTTGTAAATTCAGCACCAGATGGAAAAATCCCTTTTAGTTTTTTTCCTTCACTTTCACCATATAGTTGTTTCCACCATTCTATAATATAATGCAGTTTCGGATTATAACATGCTAAAATTTCAATTGTTTTTTTCTTTTTATATAATACATTTCTTGCAACTGCATATTTGTAACAATCATTATACTTTAAATTTGAATCATTATACTTTTCTTGTGCTAATCGCGCACCTGACATTAATTTATCTATGTCTATGCCGGCTACTGCTATTGGTAATAATCCAACTGGAGTTAATACAGAATATCTACCGCCTATATTATTTGGTATTACAAAAGTTTCATATTGTTCTTCATCAGCAAGTTGCTTCAGTACCCCTTTTTCTTTATCTGTTGTAACATATATTCTTTTTTGTGCTTCGCCTATACCATATTTGTCTTCTAATAAATTTCTAAATATTCTAAAAGCAATTGCTGGTTCTGTTGTTGTTCCAGATTTTGATATTACATTTATAGAAAAATCTTTATCTTGAATTAATTCTATTAAATCATTTATATATGTTGAGCTTAAATTATTTCCAACATAAAAGATTTGTGGAAACTTTCTTGTAGTTTTATCTTGTATATTATAAAAAGAGCTTTTTAAAGCTTCTATAACAGCTCTTGCACCTAAATATGAACCACCTATACCAATTACTATTAATACATCTGAATTCTCTTGAATTTTTTTCGCACATTTTTTTATTTTTTCAAATTCTCTTTTATCGTATTTTGTTGGCCAATTCAACCATCCCAAAAGTTCATCTTTATTATTAACCTTTTTATTCATCATTATGTGAATTTTTTCTACTTCTTCCCAATATTTCATTATTTCTTTTCCAGTTATTTTACTTTTTTTAAAATTAAGACTTATATTTGACATGTAAATCACTCCTTCTTTCTTTAGTACATATATATTTCTTACACAATTTTATAGTAACTGTTAAATAAATTCAATATTTCTTTAATTTTTTTTCACATTTCATTATAAATTTTTGACAAATATTTCATACTATTTATGCACTCTTCTAAAGTATTTCCAGTAGCACCAACTTCTATTATGCAAGCTGCTTTTGAAACTTGGTGATTGTACCTAGAATTTCTAACAATAATTGGTTTAAATAGACCTGGATATAACTCATTTGCTTTTTGTTGCAATTTTATAGCAAATTTCAAATTTTCTCTCCAATTTTTATGATATAGCCCTCCTCCATCTGTTCCTATAACTAACATCATTCTTGCACAATATTCATCACCAATTTTAACCTTTGGAGCATATGTATTATCACCAATAGCATCTCTATGTAAATCTATAACCACATCTGTGCCTTGATATGTAGATAACAAATTTTGTACTGTTATTAAAGAACGATTATATGAACCCGTATATGCTGGATAATCATGATACGTTTTATCATGTACTACTGTATATCCATAATTGCATAAATATTTTTCTAGTTCTTCTCCCACTCTTGATACAGTATAATTTAGATCTGTAGTTCTAAATGTTCCTGTTGCATTATACTGATATTGTTCTGTTGGTGTATAACTTTCACATGTATGTGTATGAAAAATCATAATATTTTGTTTATTTAATTCAATATTTAAATCTGTAATTTCATTTGATAAATTGTATGAAGACTCGTTTCTTATTTTTACTCCAAATATCTCATATGTACTTTTATCTGGTATATTTGTTTGAATAACTTCTACATTTTCTCCAGTTTTCGCTTCTTTTATTTCATTACAATTATCTACTGAATTCTGCGTTTTTTCTTGCAAATTTGAATTAGTATTATTTCCGTTCATTAGTTACATTTTCCATATTATTTTCTAAGTTAGTATTATTCAAACTTGTTGTGGCTACAGCTTTAAACATGCTAAATTCACTATTAAATGTTGAAGATATATATTCATTAGATTTTAAATTTATATTAATATCATCATCTTCTTTTAAAAGTAATACTTCCTTTTTAATAGTGGATAAACATTTACTAGAATCAAAAGCAAAACAATTATTTACATTTTTCTTTGTATAAAAAAATTTAGCAAAAATAGCTATTATTCCAAATATTAAACTTATTTTTGCTAAATATCTAAATATCTCTTTTGCCGTTACTACCCTTATCTTCACCTTTTTATTTTCTCCTTTGCATATAATATTTACTAATTACCTTATAAATATTATATGCAAAACATTTTGTGCATAGAACTAATCTAACCTAGGTTTTAAATCTAAATAAATCGGTTTTTCTTCTCTTATCATAGTAGATTTGCCATGTCCAGGATATACAATTGTTTCATCTGGTAAAATAAGAAGTTTGTTAATTATAGAATTCATTATTTCTTCTAGGTTTCCAGATGGTAAATCTGTTCTTCCCCATGTTCCTCTAAATAATGTATCACCAGTAATAACAAATCCTTCACTTTCGCAATATAAAGAACTTCCTCCTTTTGTATGTCCTGGTGTATGAATAACTTTAAATTCAAGATTTCCTAAATGAATTAAATCATTATCATTTAAACGTGAATCAGATTCAAATTTTGCATCAATACCAATATATGTAGTTAAACTTAATTTATCATTTTCTAGACCTTCTGCATCAAATCTATGAATTAAAATAATTCCACCTTTTTTATTTTTTAATTCGCACACTCCACCAATATGATCACCATGGCAATGTGTTAAATAAATATATTTTAATCTTGCTCCTAAAATATCAAGCATTTGTACAATTTTATCAACTTCGCCCCCTGGATCAACTACCATCGTTTCTTTAGTAACTTCATCTTGAATTATATATGTATTTGTATACTCCTTTAATTCGGTTAAAACTTTAATTCTCTTTAGTATCATTTTTATCATCTTCCTTTGCAATTTCTAGTCTATTTTTTTCTATTTACTTCATATACATTATCAACTTTCCTTAGAGCCTTTAATATATTATTTAAATCTTCTAAATTTTCTACTTCAACAATTAAGTCAGTTACAACTATTTTTTCTTTATTAACTTTTGAATTTACTCCAATTAATCTAGTTTTAACAGATGAAATTTGTTTGATAATATCTGATAATAAACCATTTCTGTCATTAGCTAATACTTCGATTTCAACATTATATGCAGATTGGGTATCATTATACCAATATACATCTATCATTCTATCTTCTTGTGAAATCAAGTCGTTTATATTAACACAGTCTTTTCTATGTACTGATACACCCCTTCCTCTTGTTATAAAACCTACTATTTCATCACCAGGAACTGGATTACAGCATTTAGATAATCTAACTAAACAGTTATCTATTCCTTTTACAACAATACCTACATTAGAAGGTTTTGTTTTTCTTGTTTTTTCTTTTGCCAATTGTTCTAACGTTTCTTCTATAAATTCATCTGGATTATCTTTTTTATAAATTTCCAACATTTTTGCTATTATTTTTGTTGGTGATATAGCTCCAAAGCCTACTGCTGAATACATATCTTCAATTGTATTAAATTTATATCTTTCTAGTGCTGGAGTAATATATTCGCTTTTGAAAATTTTACTATATGGTATACTTATTCTTTTTATTTCTTTTTCTATTAATGTTTTACCTTTTTCAATATTTTCAGCTCTTTGTGTCTTTTTAAACCATGCTAGTATTTTATTTTTAGCTGTAGTACTTTTTACAAATTTTAGCCAATCACGACTTGGTCCTTTTGATTGATCTGATGTAACAATTTCAACTATATCGCCATTTTTTAATGTTGTAATAATTGGCATCATTTTGCTATTAATTTTACAGCCTGTCATATGATGGCCAATTTCAGCATGAATTGAATATGCAAAATCTATTGGTGTTGCGCCTCTTGGTAATACTTTTATTTGTCCCTTTGGTGTAAATACATAAACTTCATCTACAAAAAGTTCTGTTTTAAGTGTGTTTAAAAATTCTTGTGGGTCCTGCATATCTTTTTGCCATTCTAATGTTTCACGAAGCCATGCTAATTTATCTTCTTTTACAGTTACAGATGTTTTCTTATCTTTATTTGCTTCTTTATATGCCCAGTGTGCAGCAATACCAAATTCAGCAATTCTATGCATTTCCCAAGTACGAATTTGAACTTCGAAAGGTGTTCCTTTTGGTCCTATCAATGTAGTATGTAAAGATTGATACATATTAGGTTTTGGTACTGAAATATAATCTTTAAATCTTCCTGGCATTGGATTATATAGTTCATGAACAACACCTAATGCTGCATAACAGTCTTTAACATTATCAACCAAAATACGTAATGCAAACAAATCATAAATTTGATCTAAATTTTTGTTATCTCTTTTCATTTTTCTATATATACTATATAAATGCTTAGCTCTACCAGTAATTTCTGCTTTAATTTTTTGTTTCTTCAATTCTTGACTTATTTGTTCTACTATTTGGTTAATAAATTGTAATCTTTCTTCTCTTTTTTTATCAATGCCTTCTACAATTTCTCTATATTCATCAGGGCATAAATATTTGAAAGATAAGTCTTCCAATTCCCATTTTAGTGAATACATACCTAATCTATTAGCAAGTGGAGCATACAAATCAGCTGTTTCTTTTGCTATAGCTATTTGTCTATCTCTCTTTAAAAATTTTAGTGTTCTCATATTATGAAGTCTATCTGCCAATTTAATTAAAATTACTCTAATATCTTTTCCCATTGCTAAAAACATTTTTCTATAGTTTTCAACTTGTTGTTCTTCAGCACTAGTATATTTAAGATTTCCTAATTTCGTAACACCATCTACCATTTCAGCAATTTCAGGTGAAAATTGTTTTGAAATATCTTGAATTGTAACATCTGTATCTTCTGCAACATCATGTAATAATGCTGCACAAATAGTAGCATCATCAAGTTCTAAGCCTGCTAAAATATATGCAACTTGTACAGGATGAATTATATAAGGTTCTCCAGATTTTCTAAGTTGGTCTCCATGTTTTTCTTTAGCAAAATCATATGCTCTTTTAATGAGTTTTAGGTCATTTCTTCTACTATTTTTTTTCATTTTTTCTAAAACATCATCTATGGTAACTTCTTTAACTTCTGACATTTGTATTATCACTCCTTTTGGATAATTAACTTTATTTTAGTAAGATTTTCTAATATCTTTCAAATTGATTTGTACATTTTCATTTCCATTAAATCTATTTATTTCAAGACTTCCAACAACATCAATTTTATCACCTAATAAGAATTCCTCAGTTAAATATCCCATATTAAATCCTATAGCATCTATAACAAGATTATCATCTTTTAATGTTAATTTTAAATGTTTTCCTTCAGATAATGCTCTAATAGAATTAATTTTTAAATTTCTATACATAAATAATGGCATTTTATTAGCTTCACCAAATGGTTCAAGTTTACCTAAGTCTTGGGCAACTGCAACCTGCATATCTTTCATTCCTATTTCATCATCAACTTTAATAATTGGTATTAAATCTTTAACATTTGTAGTTTCTGCATATTCTTCAAAATCATTTTTAAATTTATCAAAGTTCTCTTTACTAACACTAATTCCAATAGCCATAGAATGACCACCAAATTTGTCTACATACTTATCACATTTTGATACTGCATCATGTAGGTCAAAACCGGCAACACTTCTGCCAGAGCCTTTTCCTTCATCTCCCTCAAAGCAAATTAATATGCTAGGTTTATAATACATTTCTGTAACTTTTGATGCAACTATTCCAATTACACCATGATGCCATTTTTCATCTGCTAAAATTATACAAGGTTTGTTTTTCTCGCCATTTTCTATTTTTTGTAATACTTCTTCAAAAATTTTCTTTTCTGTATCTTGTCTTTGCTTATTATATTCATTTAATTTTTTAGATATATCTGTAGCCTCTACTATATTTTCTGTTAAAAATAATTTTAATGCATCTTTTTCATGTCCCATTCTGCCACATGCATTAATCCTAGGTGCTACACCAAAAGATATTGCTGATGAATCTATTTTTTTATATCCAATTGCATTCAGTAAAATTTTTAACCCAACATTTTTAGTAACTTCTACCAGTTTTAGTCCAAGTTTTGCAATTACTCTATTTTCATCAACTAATGGAACTATGTCTGAAATTGTACCAACACATACTAAATCTAAATATTTTAAATATTCTTTTTCTTCTAAATTATATTTAATACCTATAGCTTGTATTAATTTAAATACAACACCAACACCTGCTAATTGATTAAAAGGATATTTGTTATCTTTTCTTTTTGCATCTACAACTGCAAGTGCATTTGGCAAAACTTCTGCTGGCTCATGATGGTCTGTTACAATAGTTTCTAGTCCTAAACTATTTGCATACTCTATTTCTTCTATTCCTGAAATACCACAGTCAACAGTGATCATTAAATCATATTTTTCTGAGACGATTTTTTCTATTGCTTTTTTATTTAATCCATATCCTTCATCTAACCTATTTGGCATATATTCATCTACATTTAAACCTCTATCTGATAGGAATTTTTTTAGCACTGTTATACTTGTTATTCCATCAACATCATAATCGCCATAGATAATTACTTTTTCTTTATTTTCTATTGCTTTACAAATTCTGTTTACTGCAATGTTCATGTCTGGCATTAGGTATGGGTCATGGAAATCGGTTCTTGTTGGGTTTAGGAATATATTGATTTGTTGTTTAGTTTCTAAATTTTTATTTGATATTATTGTGGCTAATAGCCTACTTAGTCCGGAATTCTTTTTGTATTTCTTTTATTTTTTCTTCATTTTTTTCATAAAACTCCCATTTTTTATTCATCCTTTTTCTCCTTAAATATACGAATTTTATCTTATTGTATAACATTTTTTGGGATTTTGAAAGGGGTTTGGGGAAAATAGTTTGCTTAGGGGAAAATTTTGTTGATAGGGGCGGAAATTTGGGGGATTTTTTTGTTTTTTTACTTTTGTTTTTTTTGGGTTGGTGCCGAGAGAAAATATGCACAATAAGGGGGTTAGGCCTTATTGTGCATTATAGTTTTAGTATATCGTTGTATGTTACAAATATTGATAGGGTTATTAGGATTAAGAATCCTGCAGATTGTAGTGCTACTTCGAATTTTTCACTGAATGGTTTTCTTCTGATTCCTTCTATTATTAATAGTACAACTTTTCCTCCATCAAGTGGTGGGAATGGTAGAAGGTTTGTTACTCCTAGTGATAATGATATTACAGATAATATATATATGAAGTCTGCAAATCCACTTGTTTGTGATACTACATTTGAAATTCCTACTGGACCCATCATTTGATCTATTGTTACTTTTCCTGTGAAAATTTGTACAATACCTTCATACATATTTTTTATAAAGAAACCTACATTGTAAAATGCATTTTGAAATCCTACATAATAGGCAGATAAACACCAGAAAATTAGTATTGCAAAAATTATATTTACTATTCCTCCTGCTAATACTATAGCAATTCTTTTTAATATACTTGCTTCACTAAAAGAGCCTTCTTTGGTTGAACGTCTGTCTTCGCCTTCCATACTTACAAACCCTCCTAATGGGATTAAGCGTAGTGCATATTTGGTGCTTTTTCCTTGTCTGCTCCATATAGTTGGACCAAATCCTATGGCAAACTCATTTACTTTTACTTTGCAAAGTTTAGCAACAAAAAAGTGACCACTTTCATGTATTAGTACTAAAAAGCCTAATAGAAAAATAATTTTTAGTGCATTTATTATAAATACCAAAATAATCCCTCCTAGTTTTTTATTAATTGCCTATAGTTTTCTTTATTGTATCCAAAATAAATTTATTTAACATCATTCATTAATTTAATATATTTCACAATTAATATGTTTTATTAATTTAATATATTTGTTAGTAGTTTGTTATAGAATTAATATAAATTTTACATAAAATTTATATTAGCATTAATAAAAAGTATGCAAAAGGTGCAATAAATATTATGCTATCAATTCTGTCTAACATTCCTCCATGTCCTGGTAATAAGTTACTAAAGTCTTTTATTCCAACATATCTTTTTATAGTTGATGCTGAAAAGTCACCTATTTGACCAATTATGCTTAATACTATTCCTATAATAGTTATAGTAATATAGTTAATATTCATATTAAAATATGTATTTAATATTATTGTATATGGTATTATGAATATTAAAGCTCCTATTGTTCCGCCTATACATCCTTCTATAGATTTTTTAGGACTTATTGGACTGAATTTATGTTTTCCAAATTTTTTTCCTATTATATATGCAAAAGTGTCAGTTCCCCATGCTGCAAACATTATATACCATACTAACAATTTTCCATCTTTTCCTCCCATTAATATAGGAATAAACATTAAGAAAATTGTTATATAACATATTCCAAAAAATGTTAGTGCAATATCAACTATATTTGTTTTCATATTTGTTATTATTACATGTAAAAATAGTATTAGTATTGTTGTTGGAATTGTAGCTCCTATTATATATACTAAGTATTGTGTTGGTATTATATGTATTAAACCTATTAAAGCACAAGCAAAATACTCTAACCATAATATTGGTTTAGCTTTTAGTTTAAGTGCATTATTATATTCGTGTAAACTTAATGCTGCAATTATAGCAAATAATATATCTATAAGATATTTATTTCCAAATATCAATGTGCATGCAACAATTGGAAAACCAATTAATCCTGTCAAAACACGTTTTATATTCATACTACTTTCCTCCAAACTTTCTATTTCTTTTGTTAAATACTTTTATAGCTTCTATTAAATCTTCTTTGCTAAAATCTGGCCAATATTTATCTGTAAAATAAAATTCTGAGTAAACAAGTTGCCATGGCAAAAAATTGCTTATTCTTAATTCTCCACCTGGTCGTATTAATAAATCTGGGTCTGGTTGATTTTTAGTGTATAAATTTTGATTTATTAAATTTTCGTCTATATCTTCAATTTTAATTTCCCCATTTAGTAATTTTTTTGCGATTTCTTTCATTGCATTTGTTATTTCTGCTCTTCCTCCATAGTTAAATGCAATATTTATTGTTAGTCCTGTATTGTTTTTTGTTTTTTCTATCGCGTCTAATATGCTCTTTTTTAGGCTTTGTTCTAATTTTTCAATATTTCCTAAAACTTTTATTTTTATGTTGTCTTTATTGGCACTTTTGGAAAATTTTTTTAAATAGTTTTTTAAAAGAATCATTAATGTTGAAACTTCGTCTTTGCTTCTTTTCCAGTTCTCAGTGGAAAAAGCATACACAGTTAATATTTTAACACCTAATTTATTACAATCTTTTGCTATTTTTTCTAAATTATCGGCACCTGCCCTATGCCCTTCTGAGGCTTCTTTTCCTTTTTCTTTTGCCCAACGTCTATTACCATCCATAATAATTGCTATGTGTTGTGGTATATTTAATGCATCTTCCATAAATCCTCCTTACTTATTTCTATTTGCTATATATAGAGCAAGGTCTTTTAAAAATTCATTTTTATTATAGTAATTTATTATTTTTATTGCATCATCTGTTAAATTTTGAAGCAATTTTTGAGATTGTTCTAATCCATATTTTGTAACATATGTACATTTACCTCTTTCTCTATCATTTCCAACTGGTTTTCCTAATACTTTTTCATCTCCTATTTCAGATAATATATCATCTTTAATTTGAAAAGCCAATCCAATTTTTTCTGCGTACTCACCTAATTTTTCTATGTCACTTTCATTAGCTCCTGCAAGTATAGCACCTATTTTTACAGAAGCCTTTATTAAAGCGCCTGTTTTATTTTCATGCATGTATTCTAAATATTGATTAGATATTTTTTTCCCTTCGAATTCAGTGTCAACATATTCACCAGCTATCATTCTATCAATATTATAAGAAAATTCTTCTAATGCTCGCAATTTTAATTCTATGTTTTCTTTATTATTAGTAATATCATTTATAATCACAGTATATGCATAATTTAGTAAGGTATCACCAGCAAGTATTGCTGTTGCCTCATTAAATTTCTTATGATTTGTTAATTTTCCTCTTCTATAATCATCATTGTCTATACCTGGTAAATCATCATGTATTAAGGAAAACGTATGTATCATTTCCATAGCTACAGCAAAAGGATAGCATTTTTGAACATCCTTATTAAATAATTCATATGTAGACATTATTAAAATTGGTCTTAATCTTTTACCACCAGCTAATAAGCTATATTCAACAGAAGAATTTAAAATTTTTTCAGGACACTGTTTATTTTTAATATATTTTTTTAATTCATAATTTATTATATTTGATTTTTCTTTTAATATTTCCTTAAACTCCATTAGCACTCTCCTAATATTATAAATATGCAGTTTACAATATTTTAACTACACTTTTTATTAAACACTCATTACTTCTTTTTCTTTATTAGTTAATATTGTATCAATTTCTTCAACAAACTTATCAGTAATCTTTTGAATTTCATCTTCTGCTAATTTTAATTCATCTTCTGTTATTTCTGAATTTTTTTGCATTTTTCTAAATGCATCGATTGCTTCTCTTCTTATTGATCTTACAGCTATTTTAGCTTCTTCTGCCATTTTTCTTATATCTTTTACTATTTCTTTTCTTCTTTCTTCATTTAATTCTGGAAAAGCAAGTCTAATAACTTTTCCATCATTATTTGGATTTATTCCTATATCTGATTTTAAAATTTCCTTTTCTATTTCCTTTAAAATACTAGCATCCCAAGGTTGAATAACAATTAACCTAGCTTCTGGAACTGATATACCAGCAACTTGGCTAATTGGAGTCGGAACTCCATAATAATCTACCTTTATCTTATTTAATACGGCCGGATTTGCACGACCTGCTCTAACTTCTGATAAATTTTCAATATATACACTTACTGTTTTAGACATTTTTTCTTTAAATTCACTATAATCCATAACCTTTTTCTCCTATCTTTTAATAATTTTAATATTTATAATTTTTGAACAATATAGTTATTTTACAATTGTTCCAACTCTTTCACCTTTAACAGCTTTTAACATATTTCCTTTTTCACTCATCGCAAAAACTATTAATGGAATACCATTATCTTTGCATAGAGATGTAGCTGTTGAATCCATTACTTTTAAATCTTTATTTAAAATATCTAGATATGTAATCTCATCATATTTAATAGCATTTGGATCTAGTTTTGGATCTGCTGAATATACTCCATCAATTGTTTTAGCTACTAATATTACTTCTGCATCAATTTCAGCTGCTCTTAATGCTGCACATGTATCTGTAGTGAAAAAAGGATTTCCTGTTCCAGCAGCAAAAATTACTATTCTACCTTTTTCTAAATGTTTAGTAGCTTTTCTTTTTATGTATGGCTCAGCTATTTCTCTCATTTCTATAGCTGTCTGAACTCTTGTAAACATTCCTTTTGCTTCTAAAGCATCTTGTAAGGCTAATGCATTTATTGTTGTTGCAAGCATTCCCATATAATCTGAAGTCGTTTTTTCCATATTATGTCCATATTTTCCTCTCCAAAAATTTCCTCCACCAACAACTATTGCAACTTCTACTCCTAAATCTTTTAATTCTTTAACTTGTTCTGTTATGTCATCTACAACCTCTGGTGATATTCCTGTTTTGTTTTCTCCTGCTAATGCTTCTCCACTTAATTTTAATAGTACTCTTTTATACTTAATTTGTGACATATTCGCACTCTCCTTTTATATTTTTTTATATTTACTATTTTATCATAAAACATTATAAAAAGCACCTATTTTTGAAAATTTTTCAAAAAATATGTGCTTTTATTTTAATATTAGCAATTCAATTTTAATAATTATATTTTTTTATTTTTACATATGCAACTACTATTGCAATAATAGTTATAGTAGCAATTAAAATACATACTTTATTGTTATATACACCAGTTTGTGGATGTGAAGTTGTTGCTATATTTGCTTTATTTTCATTATTAGTATTAGTGTTTGTTTTTTCAGCTTTTACATCTTTTTCAGTATTTGTATCTGCATTATTTGTATTACTATTATTATTTTGGGTTGTAGTAGTATCAGTATCTAAATCTGGATACGTACTATAATCAATTGTTTCAGCAGCATCAACATATGCTGAGAATGTAAATACTAACATTATAATTAGTACTACTAAAAATAGAATTTTACATGTTTTTTTCATAATTATTTCTCCTTTTTCTTTTGAATATTATTTTATATTATAATTTTACAATTAAATATTTTTTAAGTCAATATATTTTGTCCATTTTTGCAAAATTTATGTATTTTTTAGCTTTTATATAAATACTAAACATTAAATCTAAATAATGCTACATCTCCATCCTTCATAATATATTCTTTTCCCTCTGAACGAACTAATCCTTTTTCTTTAGCAGCATTCATGGACCCCTCTTTTATTAAATCTTCATAAGAAACAATTTCAGCTCTAATAAATCCTCTTTCAATATCTGAATGAATTTTTCCAGCAGCTTGTGGTGCCTTTGTTCCTTTTTTGATTGTCCATGCCCTAACTTCTGGCTCACCAGCAGTTAAAAATGACATTAAGCCTAATAAATCATAACTGGCTTTTATAACTTTATCTAAGCCAGATTCATTCAAGTTTAGAGCTTCTAGCATTTCTTGCTTATCATCTTTTTCTAAAGATGATAACTCTTCTTCAATTTTTATACATAATGGTATAACTTGTGCATTTTCGCTTTTGGCATATTCTATAACTTTTCTTACATTTTCATCAGTATCAACATTTTGTAATTGTTCTTCTGAAACATTTGCAATATATAAACTCGGTTTCATTGTTAATAAAAATGTATCTTTCATCAATTCTTTTTCTTCATCTGACAAAGAAATAGTTCTAGCACATTTTCCTGATTCAAGCGTACTTTTTATTTTTTCTAATACATCAATTTCTGATTGTGCTTTTTTATCCGCTTTCAGAGTTTTTTTTGCTCTATCTAATCTTTTTTCTACAGTTTCAATATCTGAGAAAATCAATTCTAAGTTTATAGTTTCGATATCTCTTAACGGATTTATACTTCCATCAACATGAACTACATTTGGATTTTCAAAACATCTTACTACTTGTGCTATGCTATCAACTTCTCTTATATGTGATAAAAACTTATTTCCCAAGCCTTCACCCTTGCTAGCACCTTTTACTAACCCCGCAATATCAACGAATTCTATTATAGCATGTGTTATTTTTTCTGGATTATACATTTTTGCTAATTTATCTAATCTTTCATCAGGAACAGGAACCACACCTATATTTGGTTCTATTGTACAAAATGGATAATTTGCACATTCAGCCCCTGCATTAGTTATTGCATTAAACAATGTACTTTTTCCAACATTTGGAAGTCCTACTATTCCTATTTTCATTTTTTATCTCTCTCCTTTATTATTTTACTTTAAGAATTGTATTTGATTCATCGAAAAAAAATTGTGTTTCTTTTTTTAATTTTCCATCTATGTATATTTTTAATATCCCCGCATTTTTTTCTTTAATTTTTATATTTATACTTTCTGAATCTTCTGAAACATCTTCATTATATACTTCTTTGTCATCAACAGTTAATTTTAACTTAACTTTTTTAGGTTGTATAATTTCATAATTTTCGTTTTTTTGTTGCACATACTGAGTTAATGATTTAACATTTATATTTACAATTCCATTGTTTATTTCTTGAATTTTATTTACAGTTAAAATTATATCTGTTCCTTTTTCAACCAAACTACCTGGTTTTATATTTTGTAACAATACTATTCCATTACCTTTAGTATCATCTTCTTTGTACTCAATTTTCACTGTTAAATTTTTTAAAACATTTTTTGCTTCGTTTTCTGTTTTTCCTACAACATTAGCTATACTTATTTTATTATTTTCAGAACTTGATGTCGAATTGTTTGTATTTTTAACTGTGTTTTGATTTATATTAGTGTTTGTATTGTTATTTTTATTAGTATTATCATTGGTATCAGTATTTTTATTATTTTCTTTTAACTTATCATTAGCACTATTAACAATATTTTGGTTTTTCCAAGGATTATTCGGATTAGGATCTGTTGGATCCCATTTATTTAACGGTGAACCATAACTTTCAATTTTTTTAGCTGAGGGTTTTCCTAACGGTCCTGGATTTGATGACGAGTAAAATTCAACAGATGTTCCTATTGGGCAATTATCATATATCCACTTTGCATCTTCAACAGTTAAACGAATGCATCCTAATGATGTAGTTATTCCTAATCTATCATAATATCTTGTAATCAAGGAATCTTCTGATTGTTTTTCATATGGTACTGAATGAAATAATATTTGACCTGTTATTCTTGTTGAATATTGACCATATGAATTTCCAATTAACAATTTCCATCTATATTTATTTGGTGTTTTATATACACCAGATCTAGGTGTTGCTTTTCCAGTAGAACATACCATTGCTTTTACTGGTATAGCATAACTTCCATTCGAATCTTTTTTATATACAGTTACTGTATTAGCAGTATAATTTACTTTTATATAATATGGATAATTTAATGTTTTATTTTTCTGTTCCTGCTTTTTCTGTTCCTCTTCCTGTTTTTTTTGTTCTTGTTCTTGTTTTTTTTCTTCTTCCTCAATTTTATTTTTTTCTTCCTCTGATATTTTTAACATTTCTTCTTCATCTTGAGCTAGTTCTACAGATATTGGTAAATCTTCATCTTGTTTTTGATTTTTTACTGTTTTTTCAGCATTATCTTTAGAAATTGTTTGTATTGATTTTAAATTATTATTATAAAAAATGTTGTATAATATAGCTGAAAATCCTATAAATGTTCCAATTATTATCATACATACTAATACAATTATAATTTTATTTTTAATGTTATTTTTTTTAAAATTCCCCCCCATATAATCTCCTTAAAATATAACAAATTTATATGTTTTTTCGTTTGTTTGGAGCTTCCAACGAGACTTGAACTCGTGACCTCTACCTTACCAAGGTAGTGCTCTACCTGCTGAGCTATGGAAGCATTTTTCTTGTTTTTATTATGTTTTCAAGCATTGTAGACATTTTAAGTTTCAAAATATAGGTCCGTTTTTTCCACTTTTTGACAACTTTTCCGTTTCTGACGTTGTCAAAAGTGTTGTCAAGATTTTACAAATGCACTTTGAATAATTATTCTCTCATAATATTAATTTACAATACTATTAACAAAAAGTCAATATATGAAAACATACATTGACCTACAAATTGCGTTTACCTTACAAAATTGTGTTTAACTTTTCACTTGACAAAATATCTATTCATTTACAATATTTCTAATTGCTTTTTTACGTATTCTTTGAATTGCATTATCTATAGATTTTACTGGAGCATTTAACTTATCGGCAATTTGCACGTAAGATTCGCCTTTAGCAAACCTATTAAGAACTTTTTTCTCAAAATTACTTAGAGACTTATCTATAGCATTTTCAATATCCATATAATATTCTTTTTTAGTTAATGTTTCTAATGGATCTTCTATTAAACTAGAATCAAACACATCTATAACAGTATCTGCCTCATCGTCCTCATACGCAGACATATTTAAAGATAAATATGAATTTAATGGCATATGTTTTTGCCTATTTGATGTTTTTATTGCTGTAATTAACTGCCTCTCTATACATAAATTAGCAAATGTTTTAAAAGAATTTTCTTTTTCAGTATCAAAGCTTTTTATAGCTTTATATAACCCTATTAGCCCTTCTTGCACAATGTCTTCTTTCTCTGCACCAATAATAAAATACTTACTAACTCTTATATTAACAACTTCTTTATATTTATTCATAATATAATCAAGTGCATTTTTGTCTCCAGACTTTATTAATTTTATAACTTCCTCATCACTTAACTCATTATAATTTTCATTTGTATATTGCCATAAATTTATATCGGTCATAAACTTTTTCCTCCTGATGCTATTATGTTCTAGACATATTTATTATTATCATTAAAAGATTTATATGTCAATACAATTTGCGCCATTTTTCAATATTTTTTTCTTTTTTATTATTTTTAAAATAATCCTCCATCTGTTTTTTTTCTAAATAATAGCCAGGAAGATACAATTCAGACAATGCTCGGTTATCATAACCATTATCAGCCAACATAACCATCAATTCTTCCATACAGTTTTCAAAATATCGAATTTCATAACCAGTTAGCTTTTTCATATAAGGCACAAGATTTTCACGCAATGTTTTTAATGTAGCCGCAGGTCTCATACTATAGGCATTCCAATATCTTTTTGCATTGGTCTGGCGTTGTTCTTTAATCTTGCCTTTCTCGTCACGTTCAAACATAGCACGCTGTTCCATATAATCGCAAACAGCCAATAAGCGTCCAAACAACACACTTCTATTATCTACGTTATCCTCTAAGAATGTACCCATTTTACCATCTCCTTTCTTTTTTTCATATTGATACCGTATCATGGCACAAGTTACACGTAATAAATTATTTTCCCATACAAAAAATCCTTTATTATAATAAGCAAGTGGCTGCGATGTCCGTATTACAGCTGCTCGTACTAAATCTTTGGGAATATCAATGTTTTTTGTAATACATGGCAACAACCTTTGCACCGTATTTCTAAGCAATTTAGAATCCGCTTCCAGCATACCACTACTCCTTAAAACACCGTATGCAGCCAATGCCATTTCGCGGGGCGCCGGAGTACTTTCTTTCCATATTCCCAATTTATTCTTTTTATCCAAAGTAATATATCGCTCCCACATACAGTGATTGTACCAATACTGTATTGCGGATATGTATTGTCTGCCTCCCATTTCATCATAATAAGAAATTGATATACGTCCTGTCGTGGCTGCATCCAAAGCTATCAATGACACTCTATCATTCAGAGCAATTTTTTCAGTGTAACCCTGAATTGCCTTGTTAAACTTTTCGGCAAAAACTTTTCCAGTATCAAATTCCTTATTTTCGTCTGGTTCATCCAGAAAATCAAGCCAGTCAAGACCAGTTGCTTCTTCTGTTAAAATTTTTTCATATGCGTGAATTGAATCCTCTCCAATATCTGGAAGTACCATATCTCGATTTGTCATCCAACTAACAAATGCAGCTTCATCTTTTCGATATCCTTGCTTTTGTAATAACCACTTCAGTGCATTATGGGCTTTTTGGGACGTAAAATAACCAACTGTAACAGCCTGCTGCTTATTTGCAAACCTTCCACGATAGGTAAATCCTGATTCATCATTGCCTGAAATTAATTTTGCTTTATCTGCCGTATTTCTAATTTTCGATGGATGCTTATCTGTACACACTTCATATTTTCCCGTAACATAACATACATCCTTATCGTTAAGTGTACTAGAATAATATTCCACATAATTATTGTACACTTCTGAATTTTTCCATACTCGATTTTCTGTTTCATCATCTCTATTTTGCAAATAAACAATAAAGCGAACAAATGCCTCTGTCTGTTTATATCCTTGTATTTTATTCACTTTATCAGACAACACACCATCTGCATCTAATTCCAAAATACCCGCTTCTAGCAAATCGCAAATTACAGTTCCTTTACTCAAGTATCGATAAATAGCCTCTACCATGGGATGTGCGCTACCACTTTTGACCCAGCCACTTAACTGTTCTATATATTTTTCAAAATACTTCTCCTTATTTTCTTTGGTGTAAAAGGAGTAATCTTTTGCAATATAACACAGTTTATCACATAATGAATGCGGTGCAACCCCGCTACTTCTTGAAGCAGAATCTTCCGTAACAGGAATTATTGTAACCTCATTTCCTTTTTCAACCTTAGCACATGCGAGTAACTGCCCCATCGCATTGATTGTTATTTCAATCTGCGCATTTGCCGTCGAATGTGCAATTGGTAGCAATACTGGTTGAGCATCCCTGCATACTCCCACCAAATTCTCATAGGTGTCATAAGTATCTGCCAACACTTTCATCCATGCCAATTCATTCACCTCCTTTAAATTCATCTAATCCAGAAAAATTGCCCTCTCCAAATTTTTTCATTTCAAACGCACCAATGTTACGTCGAATTTCGCACTCTTCTGGTCTTGGAAAATTTATAATTCCTTTCCTCATTTGTGCATTCCATAATCGAATCGCCAATTGATTTCTTTCATCTTTTTCAACAGCTTCATCTGGATAAGTAATTCCATGAACCATAATTCCAAAGGATAAATCCACCTCGTCGTATGCTCCCATTCCCTCGTCAAACACACATGGTTCTACATACGCTTGGCACTCTCTGGTTCCCAAAAAAACATCTCTACGACCACCACGATCAATCATTCTCTTGGCTATCTGAAAATGTTTATCCTCATTTCTATCGCCCTCTAACTCTGGGCGATTTTCATTCCATTCAAAGTGTGCTTTAACTCGATACTCTACATCTTTTAAGTAGGTATAATATGCAAGCTCATTTCCGCCATTATATGCGATCGGGCGGATCCCTTTAGCTTCTGTTTGAATGGTATTCATAACTCTTACAGAGTCAATTACCCAATAAAATGTAGGTTTCCAATATATAGATTCCGTAATTCCTTTTAATGCTTGGTATGTTGGAATCTGATAACTAAATTTCTCACCTCCTGTTTTCGTCAATGGATCTGTAAACAATGCATACCGACCATAAACTTTGTACTCAATCTCGTTTTTCCACTTCACGCATCTTGCCTCCTTTCTTCAGAAAAAAAGATCTTCAATTTCCCCTGTCATTCCCATTTCCTTATTATAAGAACCCTGTGTAGCAAAATAAATATTTGAAAATGGTTCTTTACATGGAGAAATTATTCCTTTTTCACAATATTGCTCTAATTTATATTGAGGTATATTTACAGTATACCTTTGAGCCTTACGAATAAGTAATTTCATTTCCCGATAATTGCATACCTCTTGAATCTGATTTACAATCTGTCGTCCCTCTCCATAGGGTACAATCACCCCTACTGAACTCTGATCAATCACTTGATAGTACCTTCCTGCTGTTTTATATGCTTGTTTTATGTATGCAAACTTCGTTTTCTCCCTTTCTTTAAATCCCATCGATAAAATTTTAAAAATATTTGTATCATATTCTTCTATGGGAAATGCCATTTTGTATTCCTCCATAAAAAAATATTGTTTATAAAATGTTTTCATATACTGTGGTGATAAAATGCTTGATGATGAATCACACTCTGTTAATACATATTGTGTCGCATTTATGGCATCTAATAATTCCTCCATTCTGCCTTTATTTTCATCCTCCACATTTACAACAAACACATCTCCCATCTCTCGTTCACCGTTTCGATTACAACGTCCAGCAGTCTGTGCAACACTATCCAGTCCAGCCATAGATCGATAAACACATTCAAACGAAATATCTACCCCAGCTTCAATCAAGTTAGTGCTTACAACAATCCATTTACCACCATGTTCTCTATCTTCTAATCCTAACTTAATCATTTTAATTTTTTCACTTCTATGTTCTGCACAAAGATTCGTTGTTAAGTACTCCACGTGAACACTTTCTTCAACTATTTCGTTCAATTTGTTATAAACACTACTAACTGCATCCTTTGTATTTAATACCACTAATATTGACTGATATGTGTTTACCTGTCTACCGATTTCCTCTGCTAACTCACATAATTTATAGTTTTTCTTTCGCTTTTGTGGTATCACTTTTACACGTTCGAATTGCTTAAAACGCATACCAAGGTTACTTATCATATCAGTTGGCTGTGAATACATAATTGGGCAAGCAAATTTATTATAATCAAGTTCTGGCTGCGTAGCCGTACATAACACAATATTAGCGTTGCAAACCCGCTGAAGAAAATTCATCATATAATTAAATGTATACACACATTTGGCAGGCATTGCTTGTACCTCATCAATGATTATTACTGAATTTGCCAGTCTGTGCATACGCCTGATTGCCTGTTTTTTATCAGAAAACAATGTATTCATAAATTGTACAAACGTGGTACATACAAACGGCTCTTCCCACGAAAAATCCGTCCATACATTTTCGTCATCCATTTCATTCTCTCTTATTACACTAGAGTGATGTTCCAAAACCCACTCATCATTTCCAACTGCTTTTTTTATAACATCAACATTCTGTTCAATAACAGATATAAATGGTGCTATGTAAAATATTCTTTCAGTACTGGGATGTTCCTTTGCAAAGGCTAAGGCATATGACAACCCACTCAGTGTCTTTCCGCCCCCTGTTGGAATTGATAACCGGTATATCCCCACCTCATTTTTTGCAAACTCAATACACTCATTCTGTATTTCATTGCGTATTTCAAAAATTTTATTTTCTTTATCCGTTCTCTTTTTCTTAGAAAAAGATACCTTAATGGTCTCCATGTATTTTTGAAAGTTATTGCTTGCCTTCGCAAATACCTCTTTTGACTCAAATATAACGGACTCTATATCACGCATAAATTTTGCTGTATCTTCCCAATCAGAATCTATCAAAATTGAAAGTACCAATCGTTGAAAGCAAGCAAGATAAAAATTCAGTTCCCTTTTTATTTCTGTTTTCCCACTTTGTTCTTTTTTGATAAGTGATATTATCTTTTGGAATACATCATATAATTCTTTTTTTGCCTTGTCGTAAATCTTATCAATATCATATTTTGAAAGTATTTCTTCCTCGGAATTATGACAAACTTCCTCAAAATCCTGTACTTGTTCTATTCTATGACTAAAA
>USQY01000012.1 GCA_900557045.1 uncultured Clostridium sp. | reverse complement strand
ATTACCATATATACTTTCTAATTATTCTATAAAAGGATTTGTAATATCAAATATTTCACAAATATATGCATTACGAAATTATATAAATAATTATGAGTTAATTGGTAATTATACTATGAATATCTATAATAGCTATACTATTGAAGAATTATCTAGATTAGGACTTTCTTGTGTTACCCTATCACCAGAATTAGATAAAAACACTTTAAATTCATTTAACTCAAATATTAAAACTGAAGCTATTATATATGGTAATTTACCTGTTATGACCACTAATTATTGCTTACTTTCTGGAAGTAATTTCTGTCTAGAAAAATGTAAAAGTAATTGTGGAAATTCAAAATATACATATTATTTAAAGGACCGCATGAATATGAATTTTAGAATTTTACCTGATTCTTTTTCTAAGACAACTACTATCTTAAATAGTAAAAAAACTAGTGTTAATATTAATGAAATAAATGTTGATTTTGCCAGATTAGATTTTCTTGATGAAAGTATTGATGAAATTTGTGAAATTATAAATTCTTTCAAGAATGGCTCTATTTTAGAAGGTAAAGATTTTACAAATGGAAATTTTAATAGAATTGTGTGAGATTTTATTAAAAATAAAAAGACGTAAAAAATTTTAGTTTTCTACGTCTTTTTATTTTTTAGGAATTAATCATTTTCTGAGTCATCAAATCCAACCCAATTAATTTCCTTTTAACCTTATTAATTTTTTTCAATAATTGCATCATCATTATTTACTTTATGTAAATTGTCAATTGCTTTTTATAACTCTTGTCCAAACACTACTAAATATTAATACAAATATATAAACCATAACAATACTTGCACCTGTTGGCAAATTTAATAGTGATGATAAAATCAATCCAAATAAAAAGCACAAAATTGAAATAGCAACAGACATAACAGACATTCCTTTAAAAGAATGTGTTAATTTTCTTGCTATTATTGCTGGAAATACAATTAAGCTAGAAATAAGTAATGTTCCCATCATTCTCATTCCTATTACAACAACTAATGCTGTAAAAAAAGCTATTAAGAATTGATAAAATGTTATATTAATTCCGCAAACTTTGGCATATTTTTCATCATATGTAATCATAAATAATCTATTATAAAAAAACATATATACAATAATTAATATTACAGATAATACTACACTTATAATTACATCTTTGGTTGTCATTGTTAATATACTTCCAAACATATAATTATATACATCTATATTAAATCCTTTTGTTAAAGATGTAATGATAACACCAAAAGCTAGTGCTCCTGTTGAAACTAATGCTATTGTAATATCTCCCGCTTCTCCCTTTTTTTGACTTATTACTAATATTATAAATGATGCTATTATTACAATTGGTATTGCAACATACATTTCTGGCAAACCAAGAACTAATGCTAATGATAATGACGCAAAACCAACCTCACCAAGACCATGGCCTATCATTGAATATTTTTTTAATACTAGTATAACACCTATTAATGCCGCACAAAATGAAATAGCTGTACCACATATTAATGCTCTCTGCATAAATGGGTATTGTAATAAATTTATTAAAAATTCCATTTTCTAAAATCCTTTCCAATCTTCTATTTTTCCGTCAAACTTTATAGTTGTAGCCATACAAATAACACGAACATTCATGTTTTTTATTTCTTCTAAATCATGTGTTGCCATTATAATTGTTAATTCATGTTCTTTATTTAATTTATTTAAAATATCATATAATTCTTTAGTTATATTAATATCTAAACCACTGCATGGTTCATCTAATATGAGTAATTCAGGCTTTCTAATTAATGCTCTGGCTAACATTATACGTTGTCTTTGACCACCAGAAAGTTCTCCTATCTGTTTATTTATTATATTCTTTATATTTAATAATTCACACACTTCATCAAACTTTTTATAATCATCTTTTTTATAAAACGGTAGTACTTTATGTTTTTGTACCCCTGTCATTATTATTTCTTTAGCTGTTGCAGGGAAATTCAAATCTGTCAAATTGTTTTGTGCTAAATATGAAATTTTTTCTGGTTTTATATTTGTTATAATTTCACCAGAATCTTTTTTATTTATTCCTACTATTGTTTTTATTAAAGTACTTTTTCCTGAACCATTTTCTCCAACCAAACATATATATTCATGTGGTTGTACATTAAAATTTACATTCTTTATAGCTGTATGTCCATTATATGAAGTTGAAACATTTTTTACTTCTAAAATATTCATAATTTCATTCGTATAATTCGTATAATCCGTATAAAATTACTTTTTATTATACAAATTTCTCCTTTCTTTTTATTATTATTATCTCTTTGTTATTTTTAATAATTTATTTATATTCTTAACACTTTTTTAATATTTCTTTCTTATGTTTTTAATAATTTTTCATTATATCTCTGTTTGGTTATTCTCATAATTATTTTTACTTCAATGCCTCTTTTAAATTTTCTAAATTCTGTCTCATTATACTAACATAGCTTGCCCCATTTTCTAATTCATCTTTTGAAACATTATGTACTGTATTAAACACAAGCATTTTAGCTCCTGTTGCTTCTGAAATAGTTCTAGCAATATTTCCAGTAGAATATTCTTTATAAAAAATTACAGGTATTTTATTTTTATTAATATATTCAATTACATCTTTTACCTGTGTAGTACTTGGTTCAGCATTTTCGCCACAAGTTTGATATGCACTTATGAAATCTAAATTATATCTTTCTATAAAATATGCATATGCAAAAGCACCTCCAAATGCAATTTTCTTATTTTCTGAATTATTTACTGTTTCTTCAAATTCTGAATCTAATTGAGAAATTTGTTTTATATACTCTTCTGCATTTTTTTTATAATATTGTGAATTTATAGGATCTAAATCACATAATTGATTTTCTATATTTTTTACCATTTCAATTGCATATAGTGGATTTAGCCATATATGAGGATCATATGTATGTGTATGATTATTAGAATTTTCTTCTTCATTTTCATTATGTGAATGAATATGATTTTCTATATGCTCTTCTTTTTCAGTAGTATAACTATTTGTTTTATTTTCTGAATTATGTTCTTCTTCAAATTTTTCTTCATTAATTAGCTTAACTGTTTTTGATAAATCTAATACATTAATATTATTCTTCATTCCAGATATTAAATTATCTGCCCAAGGTTCCATTTCACTACCAGTATATATAAATAAATTAGAATTATTTATATTAACCATATCTTGTGGAGTTGGCTCATAAGTATGACTTTCAGTGCCTGGTGGCAACAATAAAGTAACATTAACTTTATCTCCACCTATTTTTTTAGCGAAATCATATTGAGGAAATAGTGTTGCTATTATTTCTATTTTTTCGCTTTCTTTTTTATCTAAATTTTTAACTTTTATAATAATACTTGTTGTTATTATAAATATCATAATCAACACTATTAAAAATATTATATTTTTTTTCATTTCACTATCATTCCTTTAAATTATTTTTTCTTACATTTATCACATATTCCATATAAAACTGTTTTTCGATTATCTAACTCAAATTTATGTTCTTTATGCAAATGTTTTTGAATTTCTTTAATTTCGTTGCACTCTAAATGTATTATTTTATTGCATTTTTCACATTTCAAGTGGCAATGCTCTTCACAGTGTTTTTCTTCAACATATTGAAAACAACTACAATTTCTGTCTTCTAAATTATATTTTTTTATTATGTTTTGTTCAACTAATTCATTTAAATATCTATATACTGTAGCTTTTCCTATATTATCTCCTAAATTCTTGAAGTGTTTTATAATTTCATCTGCAGTTATATTGGAATCTTTATTTTCTTTTAAATATGATAATATCTTTTCTCGTTGTTTTGTATTATATTTATTTTTCAAAAAATCACCTCTTGTATTTTTGTAATTTGAAACTGAGTTTCATTTTATCATTTTAATGACAATATGTCAATATGTATTATAAACATTTACATATTATTGCTAAAATGTTATAATATCTTTAACAAATTCTGAAAGGAGCATATTATATGATAGATTTACATACTCATACAAAGGCATCAGATGGTGAAAAAACACCAAAAGAATTAATTGATCTTGCACTTGAATTAAATATAAAAGCACTTGCTATTACAGATCACGATACTATAGATGGAATATCCCCTGCAATTTCATATTCGCAAAATAAAAACATACTATTGATACCTGGAATAGAATTAGAAGCAAAAGTTGATAATGGGCAAATGCATATTTTAGGTTTATTTATTGATTATAGTAATAAAAATTTTATCGAAAAATTAAATAATATTAGAAATTCTAGAAAAAATAGAAATTTAAAATTTATTGATGAATTTAAAAAATTAGGTTTTGATATATCTATTGATGAACTAAAAAAAATAAGTGGAGGTAAAACAATTGGTAAACCACATTTTGCAAAAGTTTTTTTGAATAAAAATTATATCCAAAATAAATGTGAAATATTTGATAAATATTTTAATCAACCTCCTTTTAACAAATTAGAAAAAAACGTATATTCACCAAAGGACATAATTACAATGATAAAAGAAGCTAATGGAATTGCTGTCTTGGCCCACCCACAGTCACTAAAATTATCTATTGATGAATTAACTAAAACTCTTATAGAATTAAAATCTTATGGATTAGATGGGTTAGAGTGTATGCATTCTAATCAATCTTCAGATGAAATGCTTGCATTTAAAAATTTAGCAAAATCACTTAATCTAATTATTACTAAAGGAAGTGATTATCACGGACCTATTGTAAAACCTGATATAAAATTGGGTACTGGGATTAATGGCAATATTATTTCTAATGAAGAAGATATCATTTTAGAAACATTATTAAAATATGTAAATGCGTAATTAAAAAAGCACTGTTGATTCAAAATTTTATCAACAGTGCTTTTTTATTAATATTTTATTTTGTCAAATTATTTTCCTTTGCTAATTCTTTTAAAAATTCACTTCTTAAGTAATTTAACCCATTTATAGAATTTTGTTTTTGCTCTTTATTTGGATTATTCACCATAATTCTTTTTTTAGTTTGTTCTATTCTTTCTAAAAATATTTCTGGTTTTTTTAGTAAATTTTTAATTTGTTTTGTTCTTTCAGTATGAATAGCATCAACAAAATTTTCATAGTTGCTTGACCCTTTTTGATATTTTAGAATAGGTGGCTTGCTTTTATTAGCTCCTCTTACATATACATTTATTTCATCTAATAAACCTAGTCTTTCTAATTCTTTTACCCCATTTATAAAAGAGTCATGCATTCTTAATTGATTTTCAATTGAACATCCTCTTGGAGTTAATCCTTCTTCTAAAGTATTTGCTTCTCTCTCATAACAGCTTAGCATAGATTCATATAAATTAGTGGCCATTATATTAACGCATAATCTATAACCACTTTCTTTAAATTTTTTTGCAATTTCAATATCAGAAATTCCTTTATCTAGAGTATTCTCATTAATTATGCTTATTTTATACTTTCTCAATTCATCAAAAATTTTAGGTGCTGCAGGTCTAACAAATTGTCTTGTAATTTTATAACATTCATCTGGTAATTCTTCAAGAGCATCCTCATATTTTGGATGAAAAGTTGCTATTTTATCAGAATTTATATCATATGCTCTTTCCCCTTTTGATTTATATTTGCACTTTAAATATCTTTCTATAGCAGTTTTCCCAGCTCCTGGTCCTGCTGCAATATATTCAATAGTAGGTGCATCAGATACATTTGATGTAGCAAAAGCCTCTGAAAGTATTCTGTTTATACCAGTTTTAATATCATCTGGTTTTAAATCATATTTTCCCATATTTTTCTCCTCTTATATTTTATTTTTATATCTTTTAATTTCTTCCACATATACATTGTACACTTTATCTATTGTATCTGTATCTAATTCATAAATTTTTTCTCTTTCATCTATTAAATCTTTTAATTCTCTTTTAAATTTCTCTTTGTCTTCTCCTTTATAATCTTTTATATAATGAACTATTTTTAATTGCATTATCTCAAGGGCTAGTTCGATTTTTATTTCATCCATACTCTTTCCTCCTTTTACACACTTAAATTATTCATATATTTTTATTAGATTTAATAAGTTATACTTTATATCATACACGATTTTTTCTTTTATGTCAATCTTTTTCAAATTAAAACGCCAATATACTTGTTAATACACAATTATGTAAAAACTCTTTTTCTAATATTAATAGTATTAGAAAAAGAGTTTTAATAAAGATTTTAATATTCTTTTATTTCAATATTTTCAATAACCACATCTGTATTAGGCTTACCATTTGTATCAGTTTTTGTAGCAGCAATTTTATCTACAACATCCATCCCATCTATAACCTGTCCAAATACTGTATGTGCAAAAAACAAATGCATACTTCCACCATAAATTTTATAAGCGTCTAATAAATTTTGTGGATAACCATATTGTTTTAACATATTATAAGTACTTTCATCATAACTTGCTTGTTCTATAAAAAACTGACTTCCATTAGTATTTGAACCTGCATTTGCCATGCATAAAGCTCCTCTATATGGAACTAAATCATAAGAGAACTCATCCTCGAAATCTTTGCCCCACATACTTTCACCACCAGCACCTGTTCCTGTTGGATCTCCTCCTTGTATCATAAAGTCATTAATAACTCTATGGAAAGTTACCCCATTATAATATCCTTGTTTTGAAAGTGTTACAAAATTTTCAACTGCTTTTGGTGCAGAATCCTTAAAGAATTTCACAGTTATGTTTCCATAATTTTTCACATGAATTATAGCTATTGTATCACCTTTTTCAGGATTAGCAATTTGTTTTTGTGCTGATGAAACAAAGTCTATTTTTTCAATATCTGTTTGCTGTTTTGTATTATTGTTTGATGTTGAATTTGTATTATTGTTTTTATTTGATGTATTATTTGTATTATTTTTACTATTATTACATCCACATAAAGCAAATAACAAAATTGTAATTACAGTGATTATCAATATATATTTTAAAGTTTTTTTCATAATTTACCTCGTATAATGAACATAGAAACATTATACGAACTCCTTTCTTTAATTTTTTACTAATACTCTTCTATTTTAACAAAAACTTTTTCACTTTCACTATATTTTTTTTCAACCGAAATTTTTGTTATTTGAGTATCATCTTTAAATGCAATATTATTCATTGCATCTAAAATAATTTTTACAATATTATCAATATCCGGTTTCTTAGTAGGACTAATTGTATTTTCTAACATTTGTGTTTTTGCTGTTTTAGTTGTAGATTTTGGTATTTCAAAATGTGCAACTATATCCATTTTAATTCTTCCTTCTAATGTTTTGTATCTAGGATATTTTAATAAAAAATATTGTTCCACTAATTCTTCATAATCCTTTGTTCTTGTAGGTGTATATACTCTTCCTGTATAACTATTTAGCCTTGGTCTTCCTTTTCCTATTATTTTTGACGGAATTTCAAACTCATATACCATTTTTATTTCTCCTTGTCTACTAGTATTAGATTATATACATATCCTTTGTATTTTGTATTAATAACTTTTTGACTTATAACTTTAAAGTTTTCGTTTTTAAATATTTTATTATAATAATCAGAATTTTGATTATCTATAATCCATACTCTTCCTGTACATTCATTTAAGAAATCTGTATTTGTGTATATTTTTAATTGCTCTCCAAATGCTTTGTATGCTTCTTCAACTCCCCAATTTGATGGATTATAATAAATTTGTTTATTGTTTGTAAAATAAAGTGAAACAACTGAACCTGTTCCAAAGTTTGACTCATCAAAAACTATTACATCATCTGGTTGTACATTTTCTTTTAAATATGATATTTGAGTCATATTATTACTATCATATGCTTCTTTTACTTGTTTATAATTACTGAACCCTGCCATTATTACTGTAACAGTACATATTATACCAATTATGTATTTATTTTTCTCTTTACTTATAAAATAACTTATAAAGAATATATATAATCCTGTTATAACAACTAAATATCTATAATATACAATTGATGTTTTTAAAGCTATTGTTACAATTACTGCTGCAAATATAACTGTAAAATATATTATTGCAGATGTAATTGCATATTTGTATTGTTTGTTTTCTTGTTTATTTTCCTTATTTTTTTCTTCTTTTATTGTTTTATATATTTTATATCCAACATATATGTACAAAAGCATTGCTACTATAAATCCTGCTGTATTTTCTAAATTTCCTGTGTATTGAACCCCTAATAATTCCATTGGTGTTTTCGGAAATTCAAATCCTATCCAAAATCCTTTTGAAACATTTTTAAGTTGCTTCATAAAATACAATATCCATGGAATATATGCAAGTAATTGAATTGCCCCAAATGATAATATTTTTATTATTGAACTTTTTTGTTTTTGTTTTATAAAATATCCTAATAAAATACAATTTATTATACCAGCAGCCATTAATCCATAATAATGTGAATAAATGCATAATAAACTTGATGTTGCAAAAATAATCCAATTTTTTACTGAATTATTTTCATTTTTATTATTATTTTCTTTTAAATTATTTCCTTTTGCCAATCTATATGCATAAATTGCTAAAATTGTAACAAGTAAAAGTGATAACGAATACATTCTAACTTCTGCTGCATATATGCAAATCACTGGTAAAAAATATGAGAAAAATGAAAATAGTGCTCCTGTTTTTTCTCCAAAGTCTTTACGAATATGTGTAAATCCTAAAATTCCTAGTATAGAAATACATACAGCTGAGAAAATTCTATATGCTATTATACTTCCTTCTATACTTGAGTTTGTTATTAAATAAATAATATGTAAAATCCAATAATATAAAATAGGATGAACATCATTTCCACCTATTTTCCAAATATCAGTAAAGGACTTATTTGCAAGTCCTACTGAATATGCTTCATCAAACCAAAGATTTTGATGGAATATACTTATACAATTAAAAATTATACCTATTATAATTATTGCTATATGAATATTTTTAATTTTTAATTTCATTTTAATTTTCATTCCTTTCTTCTTTTCTTTAACTTTAAAAAATACAAATAATTATGAAAATTTTTTCGTGTTATCTTCCCTTTTAAAATTTTTGTAATTAATCTCCCAAACAAATACCAATATTTCTAGCAGTTTTAACTAAATCATCATCCATAGTAACTTTCCTAATATTGCTTTCTGTAGTATTTCCAGAAACAGCACCAACTACTTTGTTATTTCCTACTACATCTTCTAATGAAACACAATCTAGTTTTCCATTTTTTAGTACTGTTAATACATTAAATTTTCCTTGTAATGCTAATTCCATAGCTTTTGAACCATATTTTGTTGATAGTACTCTATCAAAAGCTGTTGGTGTTCCACCTCTTTGCATATATCCAAGCACTGTACATCTTGCTTCCAATCCTGTTAGTTCTTCTAATTGTCTTGCAACAACATTTCCAATACCTCCAAGTTTTGTATTATCTACACCAGCACCATTATCTCTTGTTCCTTCAACTGTAATTGTTCCACCTTTTGGCATTGCTCCTTCTGCAACTACTACTATACTAAAGTTTTTGCCTTTATTACGTCTGTCATTTATCTTTTCTACTGCTTTATCTATATCATATGGAATTTCTGGAATTAAAGCAATATCTGCTCCTCCTGCTATTGCTGATTCTAATGCTATCCAGCCTGCATACCTTCCCATAACTTCTAAAACCATTATTCTGTGATGTGTTTCACCTGTTGTGTGTAATCTATCTAATGCATCTGAAGCTACTGATACTGCTGTATTATATCCAAATGTGATATCTGTACATGCAACATCATTATCTATTGTTTTTGGAACACCTATGACATTTATTCCCTTTAATGAAAAGTCCCTTGCAGATTTTTGTGTTCCATCTCCACCTAAAGTGAACAAACAATCAAATTCATCTTTTTTTATATTTTCTACACATATATCTGACAAATCTTTATATACTACTTCTCCATTTGGTTCTACAATTTTGTAATGAAATACATTTGCATTTGTTGATGAACCTATAATAGAACCTCCTTTAGGTAGTATTCCTGAAGCTTTTCTACTGTTTGATGTACTTAGAGCTACATAATCATTTTTTAGTAATCCTCTGTATCCATCTATAAAACCATAGCATTCTACACCATTTTGCTCAGCTGTTTTTACAATTGCTCTAATAACAGCATTAAATCCTGAAACATCTCCCCCATTAGCTAATATAGCCACTTTTTTTACCATTTGTAATTCCTCCTTGTTTTTTCTCTTAATGTTAATTTCGTTTTTTAATTTCTTTATTATTATACCAATTATTTGGAAATTTACAACCTTTATACAAAAAAATAAAGACAAAAATGTTTTACCTTTCATTTTAAACATTTTTGTCTTTTTTACTATGTTTCTATAACTATTTATTAATTTAAATTTTTTATTTTTTCTTTAAGAAAATATTATTCAAAAACTTGTGTCATACATTTATATACTTTTCCAGGCCATGTTGTAGTATTACAATAACAAGTACCAACACCTGTAATAGTTGCTCCTCTATAAAGACTTGCTCCTGGTGTTAAATATTTTTGTCCCAACAATTTAATCATTGCTTCAAAACCTTGTTCATCTGTTGCATATGGTATTAATTTCCCACCACTCATTAAACTAGAATAATTATGTGTGTTCTGATGTTGTTTTGCTGAACACCAACCTGATTCTATACCACATATACCTAAAACAAATATTTCATTTACATTATATTTTTGGCAACATTCCCATATCCAAGCAGCATTTTTTTCTAATATTCCTGTTCTATCATATTTCATATTTGTAACTAATGTTACGAAATCCTCTTGTGACAATCCTGTTGTTTTAGATACATCCATATTAAAAGAAATTTTAACTTCACTTAATGGGATATATGTTTTTAATTCTTCATAATCATTTTGTGTGGTTTCATTCATTTTTACATATACAGGATTTACATTTGATCTTTCGATCATTGAACGGCTTGAAACTATATCTATCATATCATTTCTACTTGCCATTTCTATTCTATCTTCTTGTATATTCTGAACTTTTGTAGTTTCCTTATTCTCGTTATTGTCTTTTGTACCGTTTTCTGTATTTTCTGTATTTTCTATATTATTATTCTCATTTATGTTAGTATTTTCTAATTTTTGAATTTGTTCATTTTGTTCTATATTTTCAGTAACACTTTTATTAGAAGTTTTTAAAATATTTCCATTAACATTATTTAGTATAATTCCTATAATTGTAAAAGTTAATAAAATAGTTATTACAACCATCATAGTAATTAATACTTTTTTATTTTTCATTTTCTCAACATCCTTTTTTTAATTTTGTCAAACGACAAATTAATTGTAACATATTTTGGATTAATTGTCAAAATTTACTTCAAACTAATATGTATTTTTTCTGTTTCAACACCAATTTCTCTACATACTATATTCTGAATTTGAGCAACATCAGCTTCTTCCAATTTTTCTGCTTTTATGATAACACTAGTACTATTATCATTAACAAAAATAACAACATTTTCAAATCCCAAATTTTTAATTAAATTTTCTGCTATCATTATTGAATTTTTAGTATTATTAATACTGGTAATTTCTTGAGTTGAAATTGTTTTCTGTTCTGCAGATACTGTTTGACTTTCTAATAATTTTTGATATGTTTCTAGCATCTGTGAATACATTTTTTCTCTTTCCAATTTAGAGCTTGCAAAATATTCTGCACTCCCATAAGTATTTGCAGATGTTTGTTGAGAGTTTCTATTTAATTCATTAGTGGTACTATTATTTTCTGATGTAGAAACTCCTGTGCCTATTTCACTTTGCAACTCACCATTTGAATTTAATTGTTCTTTGCTTTCATTTTCATTTAAACCATCTTCATTTTGTTCTTCAGTGCTTATTCCATCATTATCATCTACATTATTGCTATTTACTAATTTCGCATCTCCAATTCCAGCCATAGTTTCAGAATTCATTAAAGCTCCTGTTTCAAGAGTATTAGTAATATTAGATGTATAATTCATATAACCTATAGTTATTAGCATTAATGCCAATACAGAAATAATCACTTGGTTTTTTTTCAAAATTTTCATACATTAATCTCCTTTTATTTCTAAAAAATTTTTTAAATTTTTTCATAAAGTTATTGACTTCTCATAATTAGTTTTTCATTTCAAACACCTGAATTTTGTGTGTTGGAAGTCCTGTAGCAGCTTCTACTGCTTGAATAATATTACTTTTTACATTACTATTATTAGCTCCTTTAGCTATAATTACCGCTCCTTTTATTTCTGGTGTTATAACACTACTTGTAACAACTGATTTTTTTCCATTATTTTCTTCATATACCACTTCTTTTTTACTAGAGCTTTCATTTATTGTTCTAACTCCACCTTGTGTATCTTCTTCTTTTGTTATATTTTCTTGAATATCTTCATTATACATTGGTATTACTTTATTAGTTTCTTCATATGTTATTAAAACATTTACATCATCTACTCCATCTAATTTTTTTAGTATATTTTCAATTTGATATTCCAAATTATTACTATTATTCTCAATAATATTGTTATTTACTGTAGTATTTGCTAATACATTTTGTTTCTGTTCTTCTTTTGTTTCTTTTTTGTTACCATTCCATATATAATTAATAAATATTATAGTAGCTATTAAAATTATTACAAATACAACTAAGTTCTCTATCGATTTTTTATCTCCTTTTTTTTCAATTTTTGTTAAGAATTTTTCCTTTAGTCCACTCATTATTTTCCTCCTTTCATTTGTTCATTTTCCTATAAAATATTTATTAATCATTCGTAAATTTTACATAATTTAAAAATAACTTTTGTGTTGTCAACTTTTTATGTATCTGATAAGTTTTAATTAATATATATTATAAAATTAAATATATTAAAGTGCGATTAATTTACAAAAATATTGTTTTCACTTACTTCATAAACACTACTTAAATACTCTTTCAATTTTCTTTTTTCACTTTCACTAATAACAGATTTTTCTTCTTCTTTATTTTTACTACTACCACCTATATCAACTCTAATGTTTTCAATATTTTCTACTATTGTTGTCACATTAGTATTATTGTTCTGATTTATAGATTCATTTTTTGCAACAATTTTTAAATCAATCTTACTTAATGTATATTCATCGTTGTTTAATATATCTAAATTAATATTTCCTACTGTATAACCTTTTTGAGTAATTTTTGTTTTAATATCTATTTTCAAATTCTCTTCATACATTTTTCTTATTGTATCTTCATTATTCAAATTTACATTTGTTGTAATAGCACTATTATTTGTGGAAGTATCTATATATGAATCAAAATTAATCTTATCGCTAATTTTATTACTACTGAATTTATTTATAATTGGTGATATTATGGTAAATAGTATAAATACTCCTATTACAACTTTAATATATTTACTATTACTGCTATTTGGTAAAATCATTTCAATTATAGTAGCAATTATTACAGAAACTATAATACCTTGAGCCCAAACACTAATAAATTCCAACATTTTCACTCCTTTTGCAATTTTGTAACATTGTTTTATTTAATCATGTAATACCTGCATTAGATATTTTTATAACTACTGTTACGCCTATAATAAGCATTACAGAAACACTTGTTAAAATAGCTAACAATAATTTAAATGTATCACCCATTTGTGATAATAATTTTATTATTTTGCTATCTGCAATTGGCTGACAAAGTGCTGCTCCTATGTAATACATTGACATTAGTGTAACTAGTTTTAATATAGGTATTGCACAAATTCCTATTATAATTATTACTCCCACAATGCCTAATGCATTTTTTAAAATGATACTACAACCCATAACTGTATCAACAGCATCTCCTAATATCTTCCCAACAACTGGTATAAAATTTGAAACCGCTGCTTTGGTTGTTTTAGCTGTTATTCCATCAACACTACTACTTAAACTTCCTTCTAAAGATGTTATTCCTACAAATAAAGTTAGTATAATACCTAATATCCATATGCTGCTTGATTTAAAAAATTTAGCTAATTTATCTATTTGTACTTTGTCTGATATTTGTGAAATTATTCCTAATGCTGTTGAAACTAATACTATTGGAATTATTACATTAACTATAAAGTTACCAATTATTGTAATTATAAATAAGATTATTGGTTGAAGCATTCCTGCTGATACAATATTTCCTGTAGTTATCATTAATGTAATCAAAATAGGAATTAGTGAATTCATAAATCCAACTAAATTTTGTATAGATTCTTTTACCATATTAATTATATCTGCAAAACTTGTCATTACTAATGTTACTATTAATATATATTGAACATAATATGTAATTTGTGCAACACTTTTATTTCCTAATCCATCACTTATACTTTTTAAAATGCTGTGTATTACAATAATAACTATTATACTACTTATAACTGTAATAGAGCTTAATACCTCTTTTCCTAACAAACTACAGAATAATCTAATTAATTTTACATTATCAATATTTCCTGTAATTGCACTTGATAATAAATTATTTAGATCTATTTCAGGCATTGATTCTCTTGTATATTTTTCTGATTCATTAATAAAATCTGATATATTTAATGTATCTTTTTGTATATTTATAATTTCATCTGTGTTATTAGTAGTAGCTTCTGTATAGCCAAATAAACAAAATGGATTTATTAGTATAATAGTTTGCATAATAATTAAAATAATTAAAATTTTTTTCATTTTTCTTCCTTTTTTTAATTGCCAAAAAAGTGAATTATTACTAATTAGTTTTTCACAATTAAATTTATGGTAATACTTTAATAATATCTTTATTTTGACAGTTAAATTTATGGTAATACTTTAATAATATTTTCTCTTTGGCAGTTAAATTTATGGTAATATTTTAATAACATTTTCCAAGAGGCTTGAAATTATTGGCACAGATACAGCAATAATCATTATTTTTCCACCTATGTCCATTTTATTTGCAATAGCTGTTTCTCCGGAATCTTTGCATATGCTTACTGCAAATTCAGTAAGTATAGCTATTCCAGTTATTTTAATTAGTAATGAAATAAATTTACTATTAATTGCAGATTTACTTGCTAAATTATTCAATAATTTAATCACCTCAGACAATTTATCAAAAACTAGCATTAATATTAGTGCACCAGCTATTAATGATATATATACTGCAAATTCAGGCTTGTACTGTTTTACTATAATAGTTATTACTAACGAGATTAATCCAATACCTATTATTTTTATAATATCCATTATTGTTTACCTCCACTTTTATAAATTGAACATTGTTTTTACAGTTGTAAATAAAGTACTAATTTCTTTTATTACCATTGTTAAAACAATAACCAATCCTGCTAATGTTGTCATCATAGCTTGATCTTCTCTTCCTGCTTTTGCTAATACTTGATGTAGTACTGCCACTAATATACCTACTCCTGCTATCTTGAATAATAAATCAATATTCATATGTATATATGCCCTCCTAATATAAAATTATATCAATACTATTACTATTACTAATCCTACTATAGCTCCTAATTTTTGGTATAGCTTTTCATTTTTATTTTTCTCTTCTGTTGCTTGTGCTATTTGTTCTTCTAAAAATTCACACACCAGTTCTATTTGATTTATTTGACCATCGACATCTGTGCTTCCTAATAATCTTCCTAATGGTTTTATACTTTCTACATCTTCTTTTTTTAAATTTTCTGAATTATTTTCTAAAGCCTTTTCCCATGCTTCTCCTACCGTAAGAGTTGCATCTTTATTTTTAATAATCTCAACTGTATCTGCAAAAATTTTTCCTGCACTTCCTTTAATCTTTTGTGATATTTCATTAAAAATTTCTGGAATTGTAGCACAAGAAAAATTAATTTTTACTTCAAATATATTTAATGCATTTTTTATTTCTTTTAATATTTGAACTCTACTAGAATATTTTTTTGAAATTAAAGTTCCTATAGTTGTGCTTGTACAAAACACACCTATCAATAAAATCCATTTAAGCACATACATGATTTTCACCTCTATACAATATATTCTAGTTATCTGTTTTTTAGAACTACATTTTTTATATATCCTCTTTTTTCTGAATCAAGGAAAACAATTTTTTCAAAAACTCCTAAATTAATCAATTTACTAATTTCTGGATTATATCTTAAATCTTGAATATTATTTCCATGTGCAGTAAAAATTCCTTTAACACCTGAACATATTGCATAATTAATAATTTCAGCATCCTCTTTATTTCCAATTTCATCTGCTACAATCACTTTTGGTGCTAAAGACCTTACAGCCATTTTTATTCCTATAGTTTTTGGTACATTATCTAACACATCTGTTCTTATTCCTATATCATTTTGCGGAACTCCTTTATGCATAGCAGCAATTTCCCCTCTTTCATCTATCACACACACATTTATACCCTTAAAATTTATTTCTGGAATTCCATTACTTATTTTATTAACTATATCTCTTAACATTGTTGTTTTTCCAGCTCCTGGTGGTGAAACTATTAAAGTATTGTATACAGTATTTTTCGAAATATCTATTATGTATTGAAGAATTGGTGTACAGCACCCTTTTATCTCTTTTGCTATTCTTATATTTAGTGAAAATAAATTTGTAACATTACTAACCTTTCCATCTTTTAAAATAACACTTCCACTAATACCTACTCTATGTCCTCCAGGAATTGTTAGAAATCCCCCACATATTTGATTCTGATAACTATATATTGAGCTATTGCAAAAATTTTGTAATATATTTAATATTCCTTCTGAATCAACTCCATGTTTTAAAACAATTTCATTTAATCCCATTTTCAATATAACTGGTCTATTCACCCTAATTCGTATTTCTTCTACTTTTTCAAAATTTACACATTCTATTTCTTTTACTAATTCTGGAGGAAGATTTTTAAATATAGTAATTTTAATCATTTCTTTTTTATCCATCTTTGGTTTATATCTCTCCTTACTTTGATTACTTTAGCTTTACAACAAAAAATAAACATACTATTAATATAGTATGTTTATTTTTTCTATAATAGAACTGTATTTTATAAAATTATTCATCCCAGTTATGGTAAACATTAGTTACATCATCTAAATCATCTAACATATCAAGAAATCTTTGCATTTTTGCTGCTCCATTTTCATCTAATGATGTATATGTTGTTGGAACCATTTGCACTTCTGCCTCTAAAAATTCCAATCCTTGTTCTTCCAATTTTTCACGAACTGCAGAAAAATCTTCTGGTGCTGTAGTTATTTCATATACTTCATCTTCTGCAGAAAAATCTTCTGCTCCACTTTCTAAAGCTAACATCATTAAATCATCTTCAGTCATATCTGTTGTTGTTCTATCAATAACAATTACACCTTTTTTATTAAACATATATGATACACAACCTGATGTACCTAAATTTCCTCCTGATTTATCAAATGCATGACGAACATCTGCAGCTGTTCTGTTTTTATTATCTGTACTACCTTCTACTATAACAGCAACACCATTTGGTCCATATCCTTCATATGTTACTTCTTCATAATTTGCAGTATTTCCTGCTCCTGAAGCTTTTTTTATTGCATTATTTATTGTATCATTTGGCATATTTGCTGCTTTACATTTTGCTATTACATCTTTTAATTTTGAATTTCCTGATGGATCTGGTCCACCTTGTTTTACTGCTACTAATAATTCTCTACCTAATTTTGTAAATACTTTTCCTCTTGCAGCATCTGCTTTACCTTTTTTTGCTGCAATGTTATGCCATTTTGAATGTCCACTCATTTTTTAATTCCTCCTATATTTGTTTTTATTCTAATAATAATTGAATCTATTATAACATACTATTTTTATTTTTTATAGAGTTTTTATTAAATTTTTCTAATTCTTACTTACTCATAAACACTTTATATTGTAGAGTAGGCAGAAAACTAGTATTATGTAATCACAATATATATTCTTGTGACTACATAATACTAGTTTTCTGCCGGTCAATTGCAAAAGAAATTAATAATTAGTACCTACTCCGTTCTCAAAGCCTTTACCGGATCCTTCTTTGCAGCCATCTTAGCAGGAATCCATCCACCAATCAAAGTCAATCCTACACTAATTGCAACTAACAAAACTGCATAAATAGGTTTTAACACAGCTATATTCTCTAAATCAGTCAATCCCTTTAAAACACTATTTATCGGAATCAACATCAACCTTGCAATCAAAATACCTAAACCGCCTGAACATAACCCTATAATAAATGTTTCTGCATTAAACACCCTAGTTATATCTTTCTTTCTAGCACCAATAGCACGTAAAATTCCTATTTCTTTTGTTCTTTCTAAAACAGAAATATATGTAATTATTGCAATCATTATTGTAGATACAACCAAAGAAATAGCTGAAAATGCTACTAAAACAATAGTTATTGCATCCATTATTCCAGAAGTCATTCCTGTTAGTGTTTCAGATAAATCCATATAAATTACTTTATCATCATTATTTTTTCCTTCATTATATTTATCTAAATATTGTATTAATTCATCTTTATTATCAAATGATGTTGGATATAAAATTGCAGCAGCAGGAATTTTAGTTCCACCTAAAACCCAAAGCATATTTGTTTTTCCATCTTCATCTTGAAATTTCTCTTTTGTAAATATATTGTAATCTGCCTCTTGTTGTGCTTTTACAATTTCTGAATTAATATTTTTATCTATTATTTGTTCTGCCAAATCATTACTATATGCAATTCCTCCTGCTAATAATGATATTTTCACACTAGGTTTTGATCTTACAATACCAACTATTTTTAATGTAATATTATCATCTGAATTATACATCTCATCATAATTACTTTTTGGCATAAAACCATACTGTGTTTTAACATAATAATCATCATTAGAAACTATTTTTAATTCTGTTCCAACTATATCTTCAAATTTTATTGGTTCACCATTTTCAGTATTAAAACCTAGATTTTTCATTGTTTTAATATCTACTCTATTTTTATTGTCTACAACTAAAACAACATCAGTTGTATTGCTTGGATATTCACCCTCTAATATATCATAATATTCTTTTAAATAATCTCTATTTTTATCAAGCATTTTTGGATATGTTGTTACAGACATATTAGTCATACCATTAGCTGTACTTTGAGCTTGTTGGTTTATACCAGCTGAAAATTGAACTGGTTGAACTTTATTATCAATTTTTCTTAATGCATTCATTGATGTAACATGAATATATCCTATACTACTACAAATGTTCTTATCTGCACTTTCTATATAATTTCTATATTCATCTGAAATAATGTTGTTATGTATTTTAGAGCTAAATGTTGAATCATATAATACAACCTCATCAGTATCTGCATATTCTGCAGTTCCTTTCAGAATACTTGAAACCTCATCAGATTGTTCTTTCATAGTTTCTTCATCAATTTCCGCAACTTGTGTATCAATAATTATAGGAAATTTATCCATTGCATCTTTCATGTATTCATCTATTTTAATTTGAAACCCAGATGATAAACTTAGTATTATAGCTATTCCTATTATACCAATACTTGATGCAAAAGAAGTAAGTAATGTTCTTCCTTTTTTGGTCCATATATTTGTAAAAGATAGTTTTAAAGCTGAGAAAAATCCCATTGAAGTTTTCTTCATTTTGTAATCTTTATTTAATGTTTCAGTTTCACTTACCGGATTAGAATCACTTATAACTTCTCCATCTTTTATATTTACAATTCTTGTTGCATATTCTTTTGCAAGTTCTGGATTGTGAGTTACCATTATCACTAATTTTTCCTTAGCAATTTCTTTTATTAAATCCATAATTTGTACTGAAGTTTCTGAATCTAATGCACCTGTAGGTTCATCTGCTAAAATAATATCTGGATTGTTTACTAAAGCTCTTGCAATAGCAACTCTTTGCATTTGACCACCTGATAACTGATTTGGCTTTTTATTTGCATGGTCTTTTAGTCCTACTTTTTCTAATACATCTAATGCCCTTTTTCTTTTTTCTCTTGATGAAACTCCACTTAATGTCATACTCATTTCAACATTTGCTAAAACTGAAATATGGCTTATTAAGTTATAACTTTGAAAAATAAAACCAACTGAATTATTTCTGTATGAATCCCAATTTTTACTTTTAAAGTCTTTTGTAGACTTTCCATTTATTATTAAATCTCCTGAATCATATTGGTCTAAACCACCTATTATATTTAGCAATGTAGTTTTTCCACTTCCACTTGTTCCAAGTATTGCCACAAATTCATTTTCACGAAAATCTAAACTTATTCCTTTTAAAGCATGTTGTATGAAATCCCCTGTTTTAAAACTCTTTTTTATATTTCTTAATTGTAACATTGTATCCTCCCAACATTTTATTAATTTAACATTGCTTATTATATATTTTCATTTAGAAAAAGTCAAGCTATTTTCAAAATTCCAAATATGTGTATTTTCGACTTTGAATTGCACCTTACAACACAGTTCAAAAATAATAATATATTAAATTTTTCCTAGATATTATTATTTTATTATATTAAAAATGAGTAAGTTCATTACTTACCCACAATGTTCACATTTATGTTCTTTTAAATTACAAATTTTTTTAATTTCTTCTTCAGAATACTTACCTTGTTTTCTATAATAATCCGCAATAGCTTCATGTATAGCCTCTTCTGCTAAAACAGAACAATGCAATTTTACAGGTGGTAATCCACCTAGTTCATTAACAACATCTTTATTAGTTAATTTTAATGCTTCTTCCACTGTTTTTCCTTTAATAAGTTCTGTTGAAACACTACTTGTAGCAATTGCAGCACCACATCCAAATGTTTTAAACTTTATGTCTGTTATAACATTATTTTCAATTTTAAGATACATTTTCATAATATCCCCACAAATAGGATTTCCAACTTCACCTATTCCACTTGCATTTTCTATTTCTCCAACATTTCTGGGATTTGAATAATGTTCAATAACCTTATCATTATATGGTTCCATATATATTATTTCCTCCTTTTACTTTTTATTTCTTATATTTACTTAATTTAAAGATTTTATAAAACTATCATATAAAGGTGACATATTTCTCAATCTTTTTACTATTTCAACTAAATTATCTAATAAATAATCGACTTCTTCTTTTGTATTATATTTTCCTATACTTATTCGTAAGCTTCCATGAGCAATTTCATGTGGAAGTCCAATTGCAAGAAGTACATGTGATGGGTCTAAAGAGCCACTAGTACATGCACTACCGCTTGATGCGCATATTCCTTTTAAATCCAAATTTAATAATAAACCTTCACCTTCAATAAATCTAAAGGAAATGTTGCTATTACCAGGAAGTCTGTTTTCCATATCACCATTTATTTTTATATATGGAATTCTTTTTTGTACCTCTGATACATAGTAATCTCTCAATTCTTTTATTTTTGTGTTATGCTCATCAAAATTTTCATATGCAAGCTCAATGGCTTTTCCTAGTCCTACAATAGCTGGCACATTTTCAGTTCCAGGTCTTTTGTTTCTTTCTTGATGCCCTCCATTCATAAGTTTATCAAATTTCACACCTTTTTTCATGTATAAAACACCTATTCCTTTTGGTCCATAAAATTTGTGAGCAGACATAGATAAACTATCTATGTTCATCCTCTTTACATCAATTCTTATATTTCCTATTGCTTGTACTGCGTCTGTGTGAAATACTATGTTGTTCTCTTTAGCAATTTTTCCAATTTTCTCTATTGGTTGTATTGTTCCAATTTCATTATTTGCAAACATTATAGAAATTAGAATTGTAGTATTCTTTATTGATTTTTTTAGTTCATCTAATTTGAGAATTCCATTTTCATTTACATTTACATATGTAACTTCAAACCCTTCTTTTTCTAACTGTTTGCAAGTTTCTAGTATAGCAGGATGTTCGATTTTGGAAGTAATTATATGATTTCCTTTTTTTCTATTAGCATATGCTATTCCTCTTATTGCTGTATTATCAGATTCTGTACCACCTGAAGTAAAATATATTTCTTGCGGTTCTGCATTTATTATTTTAGCAACCTTTTCTCTTGCATTTTCTATTGCACATCTATTATTCCTTCCTATTTTATAAATTGATGATGCATTTCCATATTCATCCTTTAAATATGGTATCATTTCTTCTAAAACTGATTGATCTAGTTTAGTTGTAGCTGAATTATCAAAATAAATATTTTCCATTTTTGTTTTCCCTTCCTTTTTCATACTTATTTAGTAGGAATTATAACATCTATTTCCTAGTGTGTCAATAGGAATTGTGGCAAAAAAAATAAAGTTTTGAAATTTGTCATTAAAATTTGTGGTTCTTATGTTTAGAGTGATAGCCATAAAATTAGTCAGCAAAATAAAATATATTAAAATTTCGTTCCTTTGCTGGTCGTTTGGATTTGTTAAAATGTATTAGTGCTCACGCTCCCAAACTGCACATCCACTGCATTTTAATATATTTTATTTTGCCTACTCTACTGTTTTTGGTATATGTTTGTGAATTATGATAATATGGTTGTTTTTGGTTCAAAGTTTTAATTTTAATTTTATGCTATTTAATAATTAATTAAATTATTGTTCTATTTAATTAAATCCTCTAATGTTTTACTGTCAACATATTCATTTATGACATCATCTAATCCTTTCCAAAATGAAAAAGTTTTACAGTTTGCTTTATTAGAACACTGTTCACCTGTAACACATGCTATTGGAGCTAAATCGCCTTCTGTAGCTCTTAAAATATCTCCTACTACATATTCTTTTGGTTTTTTTGCTAATTTATATCCTCCATTATTTCCCCTTGCTGTTTTTAAATATCCTGCTTTATTTAACATAGCTATTATTTGTTCTAAATATTTATTAGAAATTCCTTGTCTGATAGATATATCTTTTATTGAAATATAGTCTTCTCCATTATTTATTGCTAAATCTATCATCACTCTTAATGCATATCTTCCTTTAGTAGATATTTTCAAACTATCACCTCCGATTATATTTCAGGTACTATTATTTTTTAATATTAGCAAAATATTTTTTTATTGTCAAATATCATTATAGATACAACAGGACTAAGACACAAAAATTTTACTCATGCCTTAGTCTTGATATATATATTGCAAGTTTTCTAATTAGATAATTACATAAAATTATGCTATATCACTATTTTTTATAAAAGTAGCAATTTGACTAATAATTCCGCAAGCTTGCTGAATTTGTCTATCATTAAATCCACTTAATACCTGTTTAGTTTCTCTCCTTATTCTATCATCTTTTCCAAATAGAATATAATCTGCAGAATACCCTGTTAAATCGCATAATTTTTCTAATTTTTCATATGATAAACTACTTTTTCCTTTTTCAACCATACCTAAAAATTGCCCAGAAACACCTATCTTTTTAGCAAATTTTTCTTTTGTCAATTTTAATTCTTTTCTTATACCCTCAATCCTTTTTCCAACTTCTTCCTTCATATTTTTCATATAATATATTTACTATATTATATTTCCTCCCTTCAAAATCATAATATTACTTTCAATATAACATACAAAAATATGACAAAAAGTGATATTTTATATCTATACGTATATGGTAAACTAAAAAAATTTATGTTATATATAATATATATTTTATTTTAAAGGAGGGAATTTAAAATGTATTTTTTATAAAATACATTAAATAGTTATGGAAAAAGCACCTATGACTTTATTATTAGTTGAAGACAATATTGATGAATGCAATATTTTTGAAAAGTATGTAAGTACCAAAAACAATGTAAAATTTATTGGCATAACAGGTTCAGATATAGAAGGTTTAGAATATATAAAAAAATTTAATCCGGCTGGAATTATATTAGATTTAGAATTACATAAAGGAACCGGAAATGACACAAGCTTTGCATTATTAGAAACTATATCCAAAATGAAATTTGCCAAAAAGCCTAAAATAGTAGTAACCACCATTGTATCTTCCGAATCTGTATATAATTACCTTCATGATAAAGGTATAGATTTAATCTTTTATAAAAAACATAAAAATTACTCTGCCGAAAATGTAATTAATACTTTATTATTGTTAAATGATTATTCTTCAGATACACCTATCAGTACTATTCAATATATCAAAGATACTAATTCAAATGATTTAGAAAAACTAATTTCTGATAAAATAAACTATGAATTAGATTTAATAGGAGTAGGTTTACACCTTCAAGGACGTAAATATTTATATGACGCAATTTATTATATTCTAAATCAGGATAAATCAGATACCAGAATAACTGTTGTACAATATTTGACTAATAAATACAAACGTTCTAGTAGTACAATTAGCAGAGCTATGCAAAATGCTATTTTACACGCTTGGAGACGATCAAGCTTAGAAGACTTAGAAAAAAATTATACAGCAAAAATCAATTATGAAACTGGTATTCCAACACCAACTGAATTTATGTACTATTATGCAGATAAAATTAAAAAAGCAATTTAAAATGAAGTGAACTTTTTTGAGTTTCACTTCATTTTAAATTGTTTTTTATTTTTTGTCATATTTTGTCATATTTTGTCGTTTAATTGCACTTCCTTTTATCATCTGTACTTGCGAGTATGGATGATATTTTTTTGTTATGTACTGAATGTACAAATAAAAAAAGGGAGTGAATCTTATGTGGGATGACTTCTGGAAAGCACTTGAATGGATTTTCAGATTATAATTCGAGAATCCAATTCAAATCAATCAAAAGGAAGCAATTACTAGTAGTTGCTTCCTTTTGATTTTTAATATATAATAAAAAAGAAAGGAGTGATAATATTATAACAATTGATTTTTTTATTAAATTTATTAGCATAAATCTTTGCATGGAATTTGCATATATAAAACTATTACATATAAAAAATTTAGATAAAATAAAAGTCATTTTAATTACATTATTTATAGTATTGTTAACATTTGCTCAAACTATTTTTACCAATTTTACTTATAACTTTCTGCTAAATTCTATTTTATATCTTGCTTATGCAATTTTAACGTGCATATTAATTAAAATTAAAATTGGATATTCATTAATAGCAACTATTATATCTATATCGTTATCTCATATAATTTTCCTTATATCTTCAATAATACTGTTATTAATATTAAAAATATCCAATTTACTAATGTTTTATACAAATCCTTTATTCATAATTATAATAGGTATAGTAGCTTTATTTTTATGTTATCTACTATTTAAAATAAAAAAATTTAAATATGGCTTTTCTTTTTTAAATAAAAATAATGAATATATAGACACTTTAGTTTTACACATTAGTGTTTGCACACTATTAATTTATTTTCTAGCAAATTGTTTTTATACAATTCCATTTAAATTGTTGGTTATTACATTTGCTTTATTTGGAATTTTTATGTTTATAATCATTCAAAAATCCTTCATAATCTACCAAAAACAAAAACTTTTAGAAAAAACGCTAAAAGATTATGAGCAAGAAATAGCTGAAAGTAAAAATAAATTTGAAATACTTCTAAAAGAGAAGAACAATTTAGTAAAAGCAAATCATGAGTTTTATCATAGACAACAAGCATTAAACTTAAAATTAGATAATCTAATAAAAAACAATAAAACACTATTCAAAGAAGAATATGGAAGTATCATAGACAGGATAGATACTTTATCTAGAGAATATACTTCAACTATTTCAAATACTAAAACTCAAGCCATATTACCTAAAACCAATATTTCTGAAATAGATGACATGTTTATTTATATGCAAAATGAATGCAAGAAAAATAATATTGATTTCACATTAAGACTAACTAGTGATATTTATCAATTAATAAATAACATTATACCTAAAAACAAATTTGAAACTTTAATTGGAGATTTAATACGAAACTCAATAATTGCAATCAATTACAGTTCCAATAAAAACAGAGCAATTATGATTATTTTAGGAATTAAAGACAATACTTATGAATTCAGCATATATGACACTGGAATAGAATTCAAAATAGAAACCTTATCTAAATTAGGGCTAGAACGCGCCACAACACATGCAGATACTGGTGGTACAGGAATAGGATTTATAACAACATTTGAAACGCTAAAATATTGCAAGGCCAGTTTAATAATTGCAGAATTTTCAGATAGAAATTTCGAATATTCAAAATCCATTACTATTAAATTTGACTCTAAAAACAATTATATAATAGAAACATATAGAGCTGATCAATTTCCAGAAGATAAAAGAGTTAAAATATATCCAACAAATATTAAAATATGAAAAAAATAAAAGAAGAAGGAAAACAAAAAAGTTTTTCCTTCCTTTTTTTCTTATCACCTCATTCGGAGCAAAAAATTTTTACTTTTGAAAAAATAAGTCTCCGACCTAAGCCCCAAAACATCTACCCCAACCCATTATCGTAACAAGCCCCTCCAAACGCAGTACGCACTCCACCGCGTTTGGAGGAACTTATTTTTTCAAAAGTAACAAATTTTTTCTCTCGGTGCACCCCCCCAACTCTCTATTTATCCCTATAATGAGAACCACATTGAGCAATTAAAACTTGATTATTCTCAATTTTATAAACTATTCTATTCTTATCATCAATTCTTCTACTCCAATATCCAGCTAAATTTCCTGATAAAGCCTCTGGTTTTCCCAACCCTTCATACGCATTTCTATCTATATCTTTTAATATTAGATTAATCCTCTTAAGAGTTCTCTTATCTTGTGTCTGCCAATATAAGTAATCCTCCCATGCATCGTCTTGCCAAGCCTTATTCATCTTCCACCTCTATTAAATCATGAACTGTAATTTTTCCTTTTTCAATATCTTTTACAGCTTTTTCTAATCTTTCCATATTGGCAGCACTATAAAAAGGATCTGCTGTTATTTCAAAAGGAATTCTTTGTTCTTTTACTGCCTTTTTAACAAAAATATTAAATGCTGTTGTCATTGTCATTCCTGTATCTGAGCAGAATTTTTCAAATTGCTTTTTTAATTCTTCATCTATTCTAATACTTATATTTGTTTGTGCCATTTTTCCTCACTCCTCTCTTTTTACTATTATATGAATTATAGCATTTTTAAATTACAATGTCAATAAATTCAATAACATTGTATATACATATTATATCATAATTCCTACAACAATATGCACTCAAATCAAAAAAGTTATACTACAAAATTTTAATTTCAAAATTCCCGCTTCAAGCAGTCTCATCCTCCCCTCATTCGGAGCAAAAAATTTTTACTTTTGAAAAAATAAGTCTCCGACCTAATCCCCAAAACATCTACCCCAACCCATTATCGTAACAAGTCCCTCCAAACGCAGTACGCACTCCACCGCATTTAGAGGAACTTATTTTTTCAAAAGTAACAAATTTTTTCTCTCGGTGCCACCAAAAAGCCAAAAGAAACACAAAAAACAGCACTTATTTCAAGTCACAACTTTCACACAAAATCACACCTCAAAATAACTGCTGTTTTAAATACCTAACACTTTTTCACACCAGCAAAAAATCGCCAAAAAGCCCCATTCCTACTGATAATTCTCAATCTCATTTTTAATTTTCTCAATAAACTCTTCAGCCCCCATAGCTCCCACATCGCCATCTTTTCTAGAACGTACACCAACAGTTCCAGCCTGAACTTCCTTATCACCTATAACAAGCATATAAGGAACCTTCTCCAATTGAGCCTCACGAATCTTATATCCAATCTTCTCATTTCTATCATCAAATTCAACCCTAATCAAATTCTTAGTCAATTTGTTCACAACCTCTTGTGCATACTCATGTTGTGCATCAGTAATAGTCATAACTTTGACTTGAACAGGAGCAAGCCAAGTTGGGAAATTCCCCTTTGTCTCTTCTATTAAGAAAGACATAAATCTATCAGAAGACCCCAAAATTGCTCTATGAATTACAACAGGTCTATGTTCTTTTCCATCTTCCCCAATATACTTCAAATCAAATCTTTCTGGTAAAGCAAAATCCAATTGACATGTTGGAATTGTAACATCATGATTTAAAGCTGTCTTTATCTGAATATCAATCTTAGGTCCATAGAATGCAGCTTCACCTTCAGCCTCATAAAATTCTATATTTAATTCTTTCAATATAGCTCTTAATTGACTTTCAGCTGTTTCCCACATTTCATCATTATCAATATATTTTTCTTTATTTGCCTTATCACGCAAAGATAATCTATATTTAAATGACTCTGCTGGAAATCCAAAATCATCTTGATATACTTCTTTAATTAATTTTAAAACCTTACCAACCTCTTCTTTAATTTGATCAGGTCTTACAAACAAGTGAGCATCATTTTGGCACATTTGACGAACTCTCTCTAATCCACATACAGCACCACTATTTTCATATCTAAAATCATGAGCAAGTTCACCTATCTTAATTGGTAAATCTCTATATGAACGCAATTCGCTCTTATAAATTAACATATGATGTGGACAATTCATTGGTCTCAAAACCATCTCTTCTTCATCCATTTTCATAACAGGAAACATATCATCTTTATAATGGTCCCAATGTCCACTTGTTTTATACAATTCAACATTTGCAAGTGATGGTGTATACACATGTGAATATCCTAAAGCTAATTCTTTATCTTGTATATATCTTTCAAGTGTTCTTCTTATTGTAGCACCATTTGGTAAATACATTGGAAGACCTGCCCCAACTAATTTATGTGTCATAAATAATTTTAAATCTTTACCAATTTTTCTATGGTCACGTTGTTTTGCTTCTTCTAAAAATTGTAAATGCTCTTCTAATTGACTAGCCTTTGGAAATGAAATAGCATAAATTCTTTGAAGCATTTTATTTTTCTCGCTACCTCTCCAATATGCTCCAGATGAACTTAAAATTTTAACAGATTTTACTTTTCCTGTACTCATTAAATGAGGTCCAGCACATAAATCTGTAAAATCACCTTGTTTATAAAAACTAATTTCTTCTCCTTCTGGTAAATCATTTATTAACTCTACTTTATAAGGTTCATCTTTCATTAAATCTAAAGCTTCTTTACGAGGAAGTGAAAATTTTTCAATTGCTATATCTTCTTTAATTATTTTTTTCATTTCTTCTTCTATTCTTGCTTTATCATCATCTGTAAAGGGATTTTCTGTATCAAAATCATAATAAAATCCCTCATCAATTGAAGGTCCAATTGCAAGTTTAACTTCTGGGAACAATCTTTTTATAGCTTGTGCCATAATATGTGATGTTGTATGCCAATATGCCTTTTTACCATCCAAATCATTATCAAAAGTCAAAATTTCTAATTTACAATCTTCATTAATTACTGTTCTTAAATCTTTTACTTCGCCATCTACTTTTCCTGCTGTTGCAACTCTAGCTAATGCTTCGCTTATGCTTTTTGCAATATCCAAAATACTGCTACCTTGCTCTACTTCTTTTATAGAGCCATCTTTCAATTCAATCTTAACCATATTTATTTCCTCCTTTTTATATGTTTTAGTTTTGGCATGATGCACCATTTTTTATTTGTGGACTTATCTTATTGTTCCACATGTTATAAAAAGCAAAAAGCACTCCTATGAACACAAAATGCTTTTTGTATTCATAGGAGTGCCATAAATATTTAATTTACTATTATATAACACGGTTCCATCCTAATTTTTACTTAATTAAAAACTTTTAACGCAAGTTATACGTCTGGCTTACAAAATCGCCAGCAACAATGAGGTAGTTTTTCAAACATACCCTTCTAGATTAGCTTTCAGCCTATGACTAATCCTCTCTTAAGACGGTTTTTGCTTTACTTTGTCTCATTTTAGTCTTTAAACTATATTTATATTATACGCTTTTTTTCTGATTTGTCAACTGGGATTTTTTGCAATTGCAGACATTTTTGTGTGAATTTTATACATATGCATCTATACCGGCACCAATTTTAGTCTTACGGTTTTATTGCTTTTAACTAGCTGAAATATTTTCGAATCAATCTAATTATTTATAATATCTGTCCCAAGTACGACAAAAATGTCCAATAATAAACGTCCCCAATTACCCCACACTTATCTTACCATAAACACCTCCGCCGCCAGCTTGAATATTAACATTTCCAGAGCAAGCATTTGAAATAGCATTGGCAACCTTTGCACCAACCACACCTTCAATATCATCTCTAGACATTTTATGCAACACATTCATCTCTGTCTCAAAATTGCCCAATAGCTTCTCAATAACCTTAGGACCAACCCCAGGTATAAAAGTCAAAGGGATTTGATAAATATATGGAGGTCTAAAATCTGGACTCTTAGTTTCTTTTTTGTCTTTTATAACTTCTATTCTATCAAAAACACCCATTGTTATGTTTGAACTATCACAATCTGGGCAATGCAAAACAGGAGCTTCTCCTTCTATTCTTTTATCACATTTTTCACAATATGTTCTATGATATTTTCCTAGTTTTGGGTCTAAACCATAATTGGCTATAATTTTTCTTCCGCCTTCATTTTTTATAGCCATCATAAGTTCTTTGAAACTAATATCATTAACCAAAATTTTATTATACTCCCTAGCTATTTTAGGTAATGAATGTGCATCTGAATTTGTTAAAAAAGTTTTTGTTTCTAATTCAGATATTGTATCTGCTAAGAAAGTATCTGAACTTAGCCCCAATTCTATTGCTGGTACTCTTTCAAACTTTTCTTTAAAAATTTTTGACAACCTATCTGTGCAATTTCCATAAAAGCTTTTATGTGGTGTAAAAGCATGTGCTGGAATTAATACACCATTATATTTTTCAACAATATCAATCAATTCATATGCTGATATATTAGCTCTTTGTGAACTTAATGTTATGTTTTTTATATGTGTACTCATTTCTTTTGAAAAAGCCTTTATATCTTTTAAACTTGGGAAATAGCAAAGATTATGTGCACTTCCAGTTTTTCCTTGATCATTTATTTCTGATGTTTCTATTTCACTTCCTAAAATTATACAAACTTTATCTTTATAAATAATTCCTCCATCAGCTATTTCGTATGCTTCACCTGTTGCTAAAAAGTTTTCTATATCTTCTATTACATATGGTGATGCACAATCTATTATTCCTACTACACTTATTCCTTTTCTATCAACACATTCTTTTGCAATATTAGCAAAATTTAGTGACCTTGCTGCTGTTATTTTTATTGGCTTTCCGTTTTCTGATCTTCCTATATGTACATGTAAATCTGCAAAAATTTCATTCATTTGTATTTTCTCCTTTTTTATTTATTAATATATTTTAATTATATTTTCCATTCCTTAATATCATTAATTGCAAACCCTCTATCTGCTTGTTTATCCATATCATAAGCATTTAAAATCCATTGTTCTTGTTTGTGCCATTGTGTAGATTTAAATTCAATAGATTTTGGAATTATATTTCTATAAGCAGTTTCACCTTTCCAATTTGTATATAATATTTTAACTTTTTGTTCTGTCCCCACTCTATATATCCTCCTTTTAATAAATTAATTTACAAAAACTATTAAATAATAACCATATTTTTAGTATAATCCAAATTAGCCATAGAATCGCCTCTATATCCTAATGTATAAACATCAGTTGCAAAAATGTCAATATCAAGCATTCTTTTATAAATTTTATTTGTATTATTATCCAGGAATTTTTTTACTGAAGTTATAACTTCCATTTTAGGATTATTTTGTGATATTCCAGATAATAATAATTTTCCTTTTTCATTAAATCCAAGTACTCTAGCATAAGGCACTATTTTTTTTGCATCTTGAACATCTTTTTTTGTAATTCCAAGTAATGCAAATATTAGTATTCTTTGTATTCTAGTTTGAGTATATCTTTTAGTTTTAACTATATTAATAAAATCATAAATATTATTGCAAAAATTTGCTGCATTTTTTATTGTATTTTCTAACCCTTCTGAAACATCTGGCAATTCTGCAATCTTCGTAACAGTCATTTTCCTTAGTATATAAAAGATTTCTTTTTCATATCTTTGAATATCCAAAATAATATTTCCTACTTCATATTCTTTTGATAAAATATTATAGCATTCGCGTGGTACAACTTTTATTAGTCCTTCAAAATCTGTGTTTTGCAACATTTTTCTAATTGCAGTTGCACTAGCAAAATCATCTACTATTTTATTATCATTATAATAAACTTTTTCTCTTTTAATAGATATTGGTTTTATATTACTTTTTATTCTCTTTAATGCTTTTAAATATTCAACGCCTAGTATGTTATTAGAATTATTTATAATATTTTTATATCTGTTATCATCACTATAATATCTAATTAACGCCTGTTCTCTTGCCTTCGGAAAAGATATTCCTTTTTTTAATTCTTCTTTCAAATAATTAGAATATTCTCTAGGTTCTTCTGTTAATATATTTGCAATATTGTTTAATGCCGCAAGATCTGATGTTTCTGTACCAAAAGATATTGTATCCACAACTTTTAAATTATCAAGTAATTTCACTGCTCCGTGTAGCAAAACTTTCAGCACTTGAAACACTATAAATTGTAGGTAGCTCTAGTACTAAATCTACACCATTCAATAAAGCCATTTGTGCTTTCGTCCATTTATTTACTATTGATGTGTTTCCTCTTTGAACAAAATTTCCACTCATTACACATACTGTATATTTTGCCCCTGTAAGTTCTTTTGTTTTTTGTAGATGATATAAATGTCCATTATGAAATGGATTATATTCTGCAACTATTCCTAATACTTCACTCATTTTTTCCTCCCTTCATAGCAATTTTATCTTGGCTAATATTTCAACAATATATCTTAGTTAATATTTCCATAATATATTGTGTATTAAATAATTTACTGTTATAATATCATAAACAAAAGAAAAATCAATATTAAATTATGCAAAAATTTTAAATATTTGTAGCAATTCAACAAATTTGCAACTAGCATTTATTAAAATTAAAACATTAACAATGAAAGCGAGGAGTATTGAAATGGAAGAAGTAATCATTTATACAGATGGTGCATGTTCTGGAAACCCTGGTCCTGGCGGTTGGGGTACAATTCTTATGTACAAAAATAATAAAAAAGAAATATCTGGTGGAAATAAAAATACAACTAATAATATAATGGAAATTACTGCTGTTATTGAAGGTTTGAAACTTTTAAAGTTTCCTTGTAAAGTAACAGTTTATAGTGATAGTGCATATGTAGTAAATTGCTTTAATCAAGGTTGGATTTATAATTGGATAAAAAAAGGTTGGAAAACTGCTAATAATGAACCTGTTAAAAATGTTGAATTATGGAAAGAACTATATAATATAACAAAAGTTCACAATGTTACTTTTGTTAAAGTTAAAGGTCATAGTGATAATGAATTTAATAATAGATGTGATGAACTGGCCAGAGGAGCTATTATTACTATAACTAAAGAAAATCGATGATTGTTTAATTCATCGATTTTTTAAAATCAAATTTTTCAAAAACTGCACACTTTACTTGACAAAGTCTTACTTCACAAAGTCAATTAAATTGGGAGACTATAGAAAAACATCTTATAAAAATCAACTTTGTTCCATTTTACACAACTTTTTTCTGTACTCTCACTAAATTTTACCCTAAATCACATATTGTATTTGCAAATTCTTTTATCATGCAAATTATCTTTCACTATGTACTACACTGTATGCAACACTTTTTTTATGATTTACATTATTCTTTCTTCTATCAATGTTATAAATTTTACAATTAGAGTGTGTTCCTTCTGCTATATCAACCTTATTACTCTGTACATTATTTCTTCTATCAATGTTGTAAATTTTACAACCATACTTTGATATTGTTCCAACAGGATTATTAATACTTAATCTATCCCTAAACTTTTTCTTTTCAATAAGATTTTGTATTTTTTCGTTTCTATCCATAATTTCTAGTATCTCTGCATTTTTTCTCTTATCTACTTTTTCCTTAATATTTGCAATTTTTACATTTCTTTTAATATTTTCTATTGTTTCTAGTTTAGAATATTTATTTAATGATGAATCTAGCTTTTCATTTTCTTTTTTCTTCTTATCTCTACAGAAAATCAATTTATTAGCTATTCTGTCTGCTTTAGCCATTTTTTTCATGGCTTTATTTTCCTGAACACTAAAAACTCCCTTTTTCATATTTTTGTTTAAAACATATTTAATTCCAAATGGAAGATTCATTGTTTCTCCACCCACAACTTCTTTTATATACATTTTTGCATAATCAATTTTTCCTTCTTCTAAAAAAATATGTATTATATCTGGATTAACTTTATAAAATTTTTGTTCACTCACATTTAATTCTTTAAATATATTTATTCCATAATTTAATTTTGTTAATCTATCTAAAACTTTTTTTCTTTTTGCACCTAATTGCTTAATATTTTGCATTTTATATTTTTTAATACTTTTAATTTCACCATTCACTAAATAATTTATTTGATAAGCACCATTCTTTGAATTATATTCTATCTGCATAAATTCTTTATTATTCTTTATATTTCTTTTTTTTGTCTTTATATCTATTGATTTTTTAGATAACTTAATATATGCTTCTTTTATTTTTTCATTTACATATGGATCCGAAATATAATTGTTTGCATCACAGTATTTTTTATACAATTGTTTTGTATTTCCTATAATATATATCAATTGTTCTATATGTTCATTTTTAGTTCTTTTATTAAGCTTTATTAATCTTCTTAAATAGTAGCTTGTTTTCAATGCACTTATCATATTTATTTTTATGGCAAAGCTTTCCTGCATTTTTTTACATATATTCTTTAATTCATCTTTATATACTACTTCTTTTTTCATTTTACATCCTCCAATCTTTGCTATTATACTACTATTTTAGATAAAGTTCAATTATTTATTTGATATTCAATATTTTTAATTGTTTTTTACAAAATTGCATTTAACTTTTCACTTGACATTTTTAATTGATTTGTTAGTTGCTTTCTGAATTTTTTTAATAATACTCGTTCAGATTTTTACTCTTCTATTTCTTTTGACAATTTATTTATAGCTTTTGTTTCAATTCTAGATACATATGAACGAGATATTCCCAAAACTTTCGCTATTTGATTTTGAGTTCTTGGTTTTTTTCCATCTAAACCAAACCTCATTTCCAAAATTAATTTTTCTCTATCTTTTAAAACTTCTTTCATTTTTTGATATAACTTTTTAATTTTAAATTTCAAATCAACTTCATCTTCTATACTTCTTTCATCATTTTCTATTACTTCTTGTAAAGACACTGTATTATCATCTTTATCTTTTCCAATTGTATCTTCTAAATATACCTCTGCGCCTAATTTTTTTACAGCACGTAAATGCATAAGTACTTCATTTTCTATACATCTTGACACATATGTAGCAAGACGCACACCTTTACTTGAATCAAAGCTTTTTATTCCTTTTATTAAACCTATTGTACCTATTGATATTAAATCATCCTGTTCAACATTAGCTGTTCCATATTTTTTACATACATGCGCTACTAGTCTTAAATTTCTTTCTATTAAAATATTTCTTGCTTCTTCATCTCCATTTTCAAATCTATGTAGATATATTTTTTCTTCTTCAGAAGTAAGTGGTTCTGGGAATAAATTACTATTAGATATGTATCCAACTACAAAAACTGCACTTTTTAAAAATGCTAAAAAACCTGACATGCAAATAGCTAACATATATTTACCTCCAATTCAATCTATATTAAATATATGTTGTTATTTTTGTTTTGTGCATGTCAGGTTTTATTTTAGCATGTCAGGTTTTATTTTATTTTTTAGCACTACCTAATATTTTTTCGAATTCTTTAAATCTTTTAATTTTTTGTGTTGTAGTTTTTTCTAATGGATCTGTTGTAATTATAAGTTCTTTAATTCTTTTAAATACCGGTAATGTTTTATTAATTTCTTTTATATCTTCCCATACTAATTTTTTATATTCTGATTCACTTTTTTCTCCAAATTTTTCCTTTATTAATTCTGCATCATATACAACTTTTATACCTAAAGAAATTTCTTTTTTGCTGTTTTCTCTTGGGAATAAAACACTCTCTTGTACATATGGTAATCTGTTTATTAAAAATTCTATGTCTGATGGATATACATTTTCTCCGTTTTTTAATACTATAACCTCTTTTTTTCTCCCTGTTATATATAAATATCCATCTTTATCAAAATATCCTAAATCTCCTGTATAGAACCAACCATCTTTTAATACTTGATTTGTTATTTCTTCATTTTCATAATATCCAAGCATTACATTAGGTCCTTTTGCTGCTATTTCTCCTATTTTGTTTTCTTCATGTGTTTTGAATTCCACTTCTTCGCCTCTTGCATGTGCTATATCATTTCCATCCTCATCTACTATTTTGATTTCTACATTATATGGATTTCTTCCAACACTTCCAGGTCTTTTTTGTTCATCTGTTTCTGCTGCAATTAGTGGTGATGTTTCAGTTAATCCATATCCTTGAACAGAAGCTATTCCAAATGTGTTGTATCCATCTATAACATGTTTATTCATTGAAGCAGCTCCAAAATATAAAATACGAACTTTTCCTCCTAATTGGTTTAATACTGATTTAAATATTTTTCTTCTTACATCTATATGTAAATATTTATATAAGAAATTTGAAATTTTTGCCATAAATTTAACTAATTTGGCTTTTCCTGATTTTTCGATTCCACTTTCTATTTTCTTGTACATAGTTTCTAATACTAATGGTACTGCAACTATAACACTTACTTTATATTCTTCTAGATTTTTTGCTATATATTTTAGTCCATCGCAAAAAGCAACTGTAACTCCACTGTAAAATCCATATAAAAATGTTATTGTACATTCGAATGTATGGTGTAGTGGTAAAAAAGAAAGTAATACATCGTCAGGATACATTTTGGACATTTGTGCCATTGCCATTACATTTGAACATATATTTTTTTGTGATAGCATTACTCCCTTTGGTTTTGATGTTGTTCCTGAAGTAAATAATAATATACTCATTTTGTTACTATCAATAGATAATTTTTTATATGCATCATTTCCATTTTCTATTAATTTTTTACCTTTGCCGACTAGTTGTTCGAATGATAAAATCCCATTTTCGTCTTTACTTAAATCCATATTTATAAATATTTTTAAGTTTCCTACTCCTGTATTCTTTATTTCTTCGAAGATTTTTGCATATTTATTTTCATATATTACTGCATCAGCATTACTTATTTCTACTAAATTTTTTATTTCACCTTCTGGTAATGCTTTATCTAAAGGCACAACAATCATATTTCCTGTTGTTATTGCTAGATAGCTAACACACCACTCATATCTATTATTTCCTATAACAACAACTTTCTTATTTTCTAGTCCTAAATCTAATAAGCTAGTTGATAGACTTTCTATTTCACTTTTTATTTCTGTGTAAGTTTTTTCTTCAACATATTCGTTCTTTTTTCCTAAATTCTTTTTAAATTTATATGCAATATTATTAGGATATCTTTCTATTGTAGCATCTATCATTTCCCTAAAATTACTGATTTCATGGATATCATAAATTTTATTATTAAATTTCATTATCTCATCCTCCCAAACTTTTAATACTTCCACATTATATAAAAAGACTTGAAAAAAATCAATAATTTTATTTAATTATCTTTAATTATGCATTCAATTATTAAATTTGTTCCATCTTTAAATCCAGTTTTATAGAATTTTTCATTTATGTATATATTTTCTTGACTAACTAATTCCAAATACTGATTTAGGTAATTTATTATATTTATATATTCTTCATTTTTTAATTTTAAATTTTTTATATTATTTATTAATTCATGATATTTTTCAGTTTTATTTTT
>USQY01000011.1 GCA_900557045.1 uncultured Clostridium sp. | reverse complement strand
ATAAAAATAATAGTAAATATTAATATATAAAGGAATGGTAGAAATTATGAAATTAGCAAATAATTGGAAAGATTACGAAATAATTGATATGGCAAATGGAGAAAAATTAGAAAGATGGAAAGATGTTGTTTTAGTTAGACCTGACCCACAAATAATATGGAAGGACAAGTCTTTTCCAGAAAAGTGGAATAAAGTTAATGCACGATATAACCGTAGTAATACAGGTGGAGGAAATTGGGAATACAATAAAAAAATGCCTTCATCATGGGAAATTAAATATAAAAATTTAACATTTAATATAAAACCTATGGGATTTAAACATACAGGATTATTTCCAGAACAAGCTGTTAATTGGGATTGGATGATTGATAAAATAAAACAATCAAATAGAGAAATAAAAGTATTAAATTTATTTGCATATACAGGGGGAGCTACTGTAGCTTGTTTATCAGCGGGTGCATCTGTATGTCATGTTGATAGTTCAAAAGGAATGGTTTCATGGGCTAAAGAAAATGTTATATCATCAGGTTTGCAAGATAGACCAGTTAGATATATTATTGATGATGTTGTAAAATTTGTTAATAGAGAAATTCGCAGAGGAAACAAATATGATGCAATAATTATGGACCCACCTTCATATGGAAGAGGAACAAATGGAGAGGTGTGGAAGTTTGAAGAAAATATATATGATTTGATAGAATTGTGTACAAAGGTTTTATCTGATAATCCATTATTTTTCTTAATAAATTCATATACAACAGGTATTTCAAGTACTGTTTTGGAAAATATATTAAAATTAAATATTAAACATCATGGTGGAATTTTTAGTAATGGTGAAATAGGAATACCTATGAGTAATTCTAATTTAGTGTTACCTTGTGGAATTTATGGAAGATGGGAAAGTGATAATTAATGCAAAAATTAAATGTTCTTTATGAAGATAATCATATAATAGTAGTTGAAAAGATTGTTAATGTTCCTTCTCAAGGTGATAAAACTGGCGATGTTGATATGTTAACAATTATAAAAGATTATTTAAAAGAAAAATATAATAAACCAGGTAATGTATATTTAGGTTTAGTACATAGATTAGATAGGCCTGTTGGTGGAGTTATGGTGTTTGCAAAAACTTCAAAAGCAGCAGCAAGATTAAGTGAACAAGTTCGTGTTAAAGAGTTTGAGAAAAAATATTTAGTTGTTGTAAATGGAAAAATTATACCTTCAAAAGGTGAATTTGAAGATTATTTGCTAAAAAATGAAAAGAAAAATATGAGCAGAGTTGTACAAGAAGGTACAAAAGGTGCAAAATATGCAAATCTTGAATATCAGGTTTTAAAATATAATGAGGAAATAAATTTGTCTGTTGTAAAAGTGTTTTTACATACAGGAAGACATCATCAAATTAGAGTGCAGTTTTCTAGTAGAGATCATAGTATTTATGGAGATCAAAAATATGGTGGAAGAGGTCATGGAAAACAAATTGCACTTTGGGCATATAGTTTGAGTTTTATTCATCCGGTTTCAAAAGAAAGAATGGAATTTAAGGTATTGCCTGAAATAAATGGTACGTGGAAGATATTAGAAGGGATTGAAAATTTGTAATATGTTTTAATAAAAAATAATTGGCATGAAAGTGTTAAAAAAAGGAATGAAAATTAAAATGAAAGTTTTCATTCCTTTTTTTGATGTTTTTGTGGAAAACATAAAAAATGTTTAGTAAAAGGGGGTATTATTAGTTCAGAAATAAAAAAGAGGTGAGCAAAAATGATTGATAAATTTTGCGAATATCTTACTAACAAAATTAGAAAAAATATGCCAGAGGTTGATGATGAAAGAGCAGAAGTTATAAAATATGGTTTACAATTGTTGGTTGGAGAAGTTCCAAAAATTTTTATAATGATGGGAATTGCATGGGCTTTGGGAATATTGAAACTTACTTTAATATGCTTTTGTATGATGTTACCATATAGAATGTATTCTGGAGGGTTTCATTTGAAAACTCATTTAGGGTGTATAATTGGAACTTCTATTATGTATACTGGAAATGCTTTTGTGAGTCAGTTGTTTGTGATTCCGGTTATGTGGAAGATTGTTGTTTCTGTAATTTTGTGGGTGTTTGCGATTATTATGATTTATTTGTATGCTCCGGCAGATACTGAGGATGTGCCTGTTATTGCTAAGAGGGAAAGAAAAAAGCGTAAGGTTATTTCGTATGTGGTGGTTAGTGTGATGCTTGTGTGTGGGTGTGTGGTTCAGAATGCGGTTATTTCTAATATGCTGATTGTGGGTGTGCTTTTACAGAGTTGTTCGATTAGTAGGCTGGCTTATAGGGTTACGGGAAATAGGTTTGGGTATGAGGTTTACTATGAGGAGTGTTAGGTTTGGTAATTAGGGTGCTGTTTACCGGTGATGGCATGGTTAATTATAGATTTTAAATTTGTTTTGAGGGGGGATTTTTATGTTGAAATTTTTATGTATGGTAGCTGAGAAGTATGCAAAGTCTACTAATAGTGCATGCGTTATATGGGGAATATTACATCAACCAAAAATGCCAAAAAGTTTAGTTAAAAAAGATTAATTATATATTTGACAAAATAGATAGAATACTCTAATCGAATTAAAGTATTCTATCTATTTGTGAGTAGTAAATTAATTTGTTGAGAAAGACATCCGCCGATAAGATTTAATATATTTTTAAAATTTTATAAAAAGTAAGCTCCAGTTTTAACACTTTCTAAGTGAAATCTCTTGAGCCTCTCCGTGGCTTATAAACACGCACCCTCAAGTGGATTTCTACTAAGAAAGTGTAAAAACTTACGTTAACATTTTATAAAATTTTAAAAATATATTAAATCTTATCGGCTAGTGTAGGTGATTTTCGTGTTTTAATAATAAATGACTAGTTCTTGTCTGAAGTATTTGTTATCTTTGCTTGTATCAAGAATTGCGTTATTATGTTTCTTTAGTAATCTAGATACTTGCCATAGACCGATACCATGTGAATTTTTGTCATCAGTTTTTGAAGTATAACCTTTTTTAGATAAGCTACTTAAATCAATCTCTTTGTTTAGATATGTATTTTCTATAGTAAGTACTTGGTATTTTTTAGGCTTAACATCATGTATATCTATATTAATTAATTTTTCGTCACATTTAGATGCTGCTTCTATAGCATTGTCTAAAAGTATTCCTAATATTCTGCAAAAATCATACACATCTATTTTTAAGTCATTAAGATTAATGAAAATTTGCAGATTAATAGTAATTCCTGCTTCGTCTGCTTTATAATATTTTGTGGCTAAAATATTATAAATAGCTGGATTGTTTATAGTAGTAGGATTAAGAGTAGATAAATTATTGTTAATATGGCATTCATCTAATATTTTATTATAGTACTTCTCTAATCCATCTATATTTTTAGAGTACACAAATCCGTCCTAAAGCAGTAACTATATTTGAAAAGTCGTGTTTAAATGCACTTATATTATTGTATAATAATTCTAATGTTTTATTATGTAATTGAGTTTGTTCAAGTTCTCTTTGAGTAATTTCTAATTTTACGCTTTTCATAATGCTGTAGATACTTATTATCGAATATGCTATTAGACTGAGTAAACTTATTAAAGTTATGTATAATGGCAACACATTATTATAAAAAAGCAATAAATAGAATTGAGCACTAACAGAAATCAATATAAATATTAAATTTAGAATTAATAGTCTTTTATGATATTTATCTAAACTATTAAAAACATCAATGTTCAATTTTATGGATAAAATAATCCTGTATAATATGTAAATAGTTAAATATACAAATAGTATAAAAGGAATTCTGTAAATGATGATGTTTGAACAATTTTCTATACTAATGTTAAACAATAAAAAACATAATTTTATATAGATGCCTTCTAATAATACTACTATTGATATAGGAATTATTTCAGCTAAAAAACTTTTAATAAATGATGTTTTAAATATGCAATGGATTGTTAGTGGTATAACTAGTATTGTTACAAATATCCCAAAATTATTTGGAATTATGTATGTAGTAAATATAGCATAAATAAACATAAAAATAAAATATAAGGTTAATTGCTTTTTAGTATATTTAATATCTAAAATTGTTGTAAATAACTTTAATGTTACAAAAGTCTCTAAAATACCTAAAAATAATAATACTATTCTCATTAAATTTTCATCTTCAGTTACTAAAACATTCCACATGTTGTGTAGTAGTTCCATGGTTAACGACCTCCGTAAATAAATATTCGTATTTTGGTCCAATGTAACATTTGACATTGGGTTTATCATTAAAGATAATGATGTTGTTGGATTTGATGCAGGAAATTTTGTTTAGGTTTACTATGTAAGATTTGTGGCATCTGATGAAGTTGGGGGGTAAGTGGGTTAGGATGTCAGAAAATGAAGAGTTTATTTCGAAGTCATTTGTTGATGTTTTAAAAATGGCTTTTTTTCCTTGCTTTTGGATAAAAAAAATGTCTTTGTTGTTGATGATGAATTTTTTGCTGTTCAGCTTGAAGAATGCGGTGTTGTCTGTGGAGGCATCATCAAATAATCTTAAGATGGTTTCTTCTAAGCGTTCTAATGTTACTGGTTTAGCTAGAAAATCGAAAGTTTTGTATTTGTATGCGAGTAGGGAATATTCTAAATGGGCAGTTGTGAACATGATGTAGACTTTTTTGTTTTTTTTTCTGATTGCGTTAGCTAAAGATATACCAGAGATTTCGGATTTTAAATCTATATCTAGTATGACAACATCAAATTTATTGTTTTCAATATAATTTATTAGTGTATCTGGGGTTGTTGTTGAAAAGACAATTTCTCCAGATAGATTGTTTTGTATGAATATTGATTCTAGCATTTGTTCTAATTTATTTAAGATACTTTTGTTGTCATCACATAATACAAAATTTAACATATTATCAACTCCTATAATATATAAATAAAGTATAAAAAATAGTATCTATATAACATAATTAACATAAAACATTCTTTACCTTTTTTTCCAATTAAATACATAATAATCTAAAAAGTGACAAAAGTCAATAAAAAGAATTTGAAAAAATATTAAAAAATCAAGGGGGTTTAGTAAATTTTGATGCATAAGTTTAAATAAAGCAAAGAGGTAATTTGATATAAAAGAGGTACTTTGATTTTGTAAAAATATGTGAAATATGTAAACTTGGTTTGGGATAATTTTTTTGAAGCAGTAGCACCTTTTAGTAAGGAAACAACTGTTTCGAATATTTGGTATATTGGCATAAAGATTCATAAAAAAATGAACAAATTGTTTGACTGTATATGTCAGGCGATTTGTTTTTGGCTTATAATACTAAAGTAATAATTCCAGTTTTAATTCATAAAATTAGAAAGAAGATAATACATAGAAAGGGTGATTTTATGAAGAAAAAGCAAAAGATAGTATATATACTAATTACAAATGTAATAGTTTTAACTTTTATTTTTTGTGCTGTAAAGCTTAATAATATAGATTTTGGTAATGGAATTTTATCTGTAAATGCAACTGGTGGTTTAAGCAACAAAAAAATATGTTGGGGTATTAAAAGAGAGGGTAATCATAAGCAACCAGATGTTGGTAAAGAAAATAAAAGATTGTTGGATGAGTATAAGGGAATTTGTATTGGAAATGATCAAAGTAAAAAGATATATTTGACTTTTGATGCTGGATATGAGGCTGGTTATATGGAAAAGATTTTAGAGGTCTTGAAACAAAATGATGTAAAAGCTTGCTTTTTTATAACAGCACATTACTTGAATACTCAACCTGAACTTGTTAAAAGGATGATTGATGATGGGCATATTGTTGGAAATCATACACCTAGTTACTTAATGTCCGGAATTTAAAAAGTATAAAAGATGAGGTAAATAACCTATTATAGTGAATACAATTTACTTTTGTACCTAATAATGTAAAAATGTTGGTATGAAAGTAAATTTTTTATTTGGCTATTCAAATTAAATAAAATATGTTATACTAATTATGAGATATTTAATAAGCAAAAAGGAGAGTGAATTGACATGATGCACGAATTTGTTACTTATGCAGATGGAACGATGGTAGTTTCTTCAGATATTCGTAAAAAAGAAAACGGAGAAGAATATTTAATTGTATGCTTTGAAAGAACAATGGAGTATGGATTTGATACAGTTATATTTGAATTACCAAGTTATAATATAATAAAACAAGACGGACATTATACAGATGAGGAAATTGCAATATTTAAAACAGTAGTTGAAAGAGGTAGTGATTTATTCTTTAAATATGCAAGACAAGGTGGTCATAAATTATAAAATTGAGTTTTACATATTTAGAGTTGAAAGGTAAATATTCCAGAGCGGAATGGATTTTTTATAGTGAAATTGCAACTCTACGGAATGTAGAGTACTGCACTTTTGAAGAATTTATAAGCTAAAAGCAGATAACTAGAAAGCTTGTCTTTCTACGTGTTTATGTGATGTACACTGCATCATTATTCTGACGTTGGCTTTTTTATTTTGCATAAAAAAATAAGCAATTTAAACGAGTTGCAAGGATATTCGGAGATCTGTCAAAACGAGAAATAAAAGATTAATTAGAAACACCAGAAACGCAGATTTTAATTGGTTTGGCGAACGATAGAATGCTTGACAGAGTTCTAATGTTATGATTTAATTTGCATATAAATAGAGTTGAGAAAAATATTGTTAGTACTACCAAATCAAATAAGGGGGATAACAAATGAAAAAATATGATTATGTGGAAGTTGTGAAAAATATATATAATTTATTTAATAATTCTTTTGGTACAGATTATATAATAAAATATCAAAGTAGAGAAAATATAGAATCTTTAAATCCAGACATTAAAGTTGGAAAAAGTGCTGGAGGATTTTATGATGCTAAAAGTAAATCAATCTATATCTTTTCAAATGTTATAAATGAGATAAATCAAAGAAATTACAATAATTCTAGTAATGAAAATAACAATGGACTTGCTTTTTTAATACAGGCCTGTTTTCATGAATTAGAACATAGACTTCAATTTGATAATCGACAAAAATTGCGAAAACAACCTGCATTTTCAAGTGTAATGTATGATATAGAAAGGCTGATTATGATATGTGACAAAGATTTTTATAAACAGAAACATGATAGTTTTTATTTGGAAATTGATGCTGATACTAAAGGTGTTGACAATGCTATAAACTTTGTTGATTTCTATAGAATTGATGGTGTAAATAAAGAATATTACGAAGCAATAAGAACATATAACCAATATAGATCTTTAAATTATGATATACCACAGTTTGTTAGTAGGTTAAACAAAATTGTAAAGATGTATCCCAATATATTAAATGATGAAAGATATATTAATAACCAACAAATTTTAAGTTTCTATGATGAAAAAGGAAATTTTAAAAGTATTGGTGAAATTATGGAAAATCAAAACATCTTAACTCCATATATAATTTCTTCAGAAATGTTTTTAAAAGGGCTTGATACAAAATCTATTACCAAAGAGCAACGCCAATTTTTAATAAAGAATTTAAGCCTTGTAGTTACAGAACATAAATCAAAGAAACATCTTTTAAAGCAGATGCAACCATCAACAAGGATAGCGATTGAAAAAATTGATAAATATACTCATGTCTCAAAAACTCAAAGTCGTAGAAGTGCAGAATTTATGTTTGATGAAGATTATTACCAATTTTTAGAAAGTAATCTAAAATCGTTGTCTGATGTTGTTATAGAAAACGATGGACAAGAATTATAGTTTTTCAAAATTGTTTCAAAAATGATATACTTTTTACAGAAGTATAGTAATTTTACGTAATAAGTTTTATAACTTAAGAAGGAGATTTTACAAATGAAGAATAATGAAATTGCATACGCAGAAGTAGATACTATTTTAAGTTTAATGAATGAAAAATATGTTAATAGAATACCAAATAAATTAAGAGAAATATTTAAAAATGGAAAAAGTACTGATTATAGGCCTAATATTGAATCTAAAAAGTCATTGGCTGAACAAAATTTACAAAGGGAAACGTTAGTAATATTGGCGACACTATGTCTAAATTACTGGTGTGATAGTGAAGAAGAAAAACAGCAATTCATAAAAGATTATTCAGAAAATGATAAGAAAAACGAGGATGAAATTAGAGCAAAATATAACCCAGATAATATATTTAAAAGGAAAGATAATATACAAGAAAGTACACAATTATTAATAAAATATAAGGAAAATGAAATTTTTACTTAGTGGCAGAAAAGAGGCAGGTACTATTGAAGAGGCATTAAGTTATAAATCTGCTAAACAAACAATTTCAGAAGAAGAAATTAAAGAGCTTGCTCCATATATTGTACTAGATGATATGATAAGGAGTAAGTTCCAAAACAGAAAAGATTATGTAATGGGTTTCCATATTAACTCTGATAAAACATACGAAGTAGATGAGACAAACGAACCAGATGAAATAAAATTTTATGTAAATGCGGGGGATAATACTTGTAAAGTTGCAACTTTGTTTGCTGAAAAATGTGAACAAAGAAATTTGAAATATTATTTTAAGGTGGCAGATCCAAACAGAGGGGAAGAAGAAAGGTCTGATAAAATGTGCATATATTCAGCATTGAAGAATGCTTCAACTTTTTATTCAATTTTGCAAGAAATAAAGCAAGAAAATCCAGATATAATATTTAAAGATGCTCCAATACTTACTGGAAAAATTGTTGATGGAATTGGTATTGCATCAGATTTTAAACAAGAAGGCAAAATTAATGGTACATACAATAATGTAGTAAGTTATATATGTATTGATGCACTAAATAAGGTTTTTAAAGGAATTGATAAAAAAGAAATAAAGAATCTAATTGAACAACAGCCAGAGTTTGTAGAAAGTGTAAAAAAAGAGCTACAAAGTCGTATGGTTAACTTAGGTCGTGCAAAAGATAAATTGTCTATAAAAAAATCCGATAGAAGCATATTAAAAAAATCTAAAATGGCAGGTGAAAAAGATAACAGTAATGAATCTACACCGTCGTTAATTAGCATGCAAAATGTAAAAAATAGTATAAAAAAATCCAAAATCAGTATTTCTGAAATTAATATCACTATAAGGAAGATTAGGGATAAAATAAAGAATAAACTTTTCGGACGTGATGAAGGGATGGATAAGTAAATACTTATTCAATATGCAAAATAATGTGATACATAAACTTTATAAGAGGGTAGGTAAAATACTATGGAAGAAATATATAATCAGTTACTTAATGAATTAATAAAACAGTCAGAAGAAAAATCTTTTGATGGAAGAGGTTCTTGTAAAAAGTGTTTCTATTTTGAGGGATATGCTCTTATTAATGGTGTAATTCCACAAATAGAAATGGTAAAAAAAATTAAAGACAAATTAAGTGAGGTAGGAGTTAACGTTTCAAAAATATTGGCTTATAATAATTCATATTTTCTTGAGGAAAAAGCTAGAGGAACACATTTATATGAAATGTATGGAAATGAAAAGTTAAATAATCTTATAAATATAATACAGGCAAATTCTTTAGCAAATGAGAATCAAGAATTTTATAATAAGTTTATAGATGATTGGGGAAAGATAAGGGAATCTGGATTAGAAATAGATCCATCAAAACCAACTAATTTTTTCTACGAAAAGGGCAGAGGCATAAATTTTATAGATTTAGATATAGCAGATAGAACAGTTCCAGAGTCATTTGAGCAGATGTGTCTACGTTCAGCGAGTATTTTATTAACTGGTAGTTATGATTTATCTACAAAAAAGTTTGATGAAGAACAATTGGAAGAAATCCGAAGTCAAATACTAACTAAACTTGTAAGGGCATTGGAAACAAAAGAGGTTAAGCATGGAGAAACTAGAGCTATTATCTCCAAAGGGTTTCCAAATATCGATATAAGTGGTAGTGATAGAGCAAGCGGAATAACAAGTGATTCTCCGGTACAATCAATAGATGTTACAGGAGAAGTAATGGAAGATATACAGTCAGATTCACTAGGGGAAATCGACATTGAGAGCTTAAAAAAATTAATTTCACAAGGAAGAGTTGGTTTATCTGAAATTAAAGAAGTCATAAAAGATATAAAAAATGATATAGAGGTCAAAGGAAAAAATGATGATATGAGCCGAGATGATGAATGGTTATAGAGATATTACAATAAATTGCAAAGAAAAACAATATATATGATTAATAAGTTACAATGAATGTAGATATTAATTTTCAAAAATCATGCGCCCGATTGCTTAATGTCCGGAGTTGAAAAAATATAAAATTGAGATAAATAGCCTATTATAGTGATTATGAATTTACTTTCACACTACAGTTTTAGCATTTTGTGGTGTGAAAGTAAATTTTTGTTATTTAAAAGAATAAATATGCTTTAATATAAAAGTACAAGATAAATTATAGAATAAAAAATATTCTGAAAAATTCAGCTATTTACATAAAAATGTATTAGGACTATTAAAATATGTTGACAACTTATGTTTTCGGGTAAATTTGAAAATTAGGTAGCTAAAAAGTATAAAATATGTTATACTAATTATGAAATATTTAATAAACGAGAAGGAGCGTGAATTATAATGACATTTGAATTTGCAAAATATCCTGATGGGACATTAGGAGTATTTTCTAATATAGGAAAAAAAGAAAATGGTGAAGAATATCTTAGGGTTACTTTTGAGAGACCTATGGAGTATGGGTTTGATACTTATGTAATTGAGCTTCCAAGCTATGATGTTGTTTTAGAAGACGGAAATTATTCTGACGAAGAAAAGAAAAAATTTATGGATATAGCTAAAAATGGAGCCTCATTTTTCTTTAAATATGCACGATTAGGAGGTTTGGAAATTGCCTAGTATTTTTGAATTGAAACGGATATAAAATTTATTTTTGGACAAATGAAAATGATGAACCAATACATGTTCATATTTCAAAGGGTGTTCCAACAGTAAATGCAACTAAAGTATGGTTAACTCAATCAGGTGGTTGTGTACTTTGCCATAATAAAAGCAAAATACCTGAAAGAGAATTGAATATTATTTGCGAAGATATTTCTTTACATTATTTTCAAATTGTTGAAATGTGGAAAGCTATTCATTCAGGGAATGTTAAATTTTATTGCTAGTATTCCAGAATTGTATGGATTGAAAAAAATTTTTAAATGAGATAGCAACTCTACAGAGTGGAGAGTACTGCATTTTTGCAGTGCTTTTAAGCTAAAAGCAGAGAACAAGAAAGCTTGTCTTTCTATGTGTTTAAGTTAATGCGCTCTGCATCACTATCCTGCCGTTAGAGATATAATAGAAAGGAGAGGCTTTTGTGGTAGATTTAGAATTATATAGAATATTTAAAATCGTTGCTGATGAAGAAAACCTAACAAGAGCAAGTGAAATCTTAAATATTTCACAGCCAGCAGTAACAAAACATATACACAATTTAGAAGATGAATTAGAAATAAAATTATTTGATAGAACAAAATATGGAATGAAATTAACTTTAGATGGAAAACAAATATACAATCAAATAAAAGATGCTATAAACACATTAATGAATGTAGAAAATAATATAAAACAAAATAAAATATTAAATTTGGGAATTCATACAAATATGCCAAAAGAATTATATAAAAATATAATAGCAAAAATAAAACAAAACAATCTTAATATAGAAGTGAACATTGAAAAAGCACCTACAGAGGATATGTTTTCAATGTTAGAAAAACAGAAAATTGATGCATATTTATCTAAAAAACAACCAGAAGATATACATAGTGAATCAATAAAATATATAAAATTAGGAGCTTTTCATGATGATTTCTTTGTAAATGCTAATTCAAAATATTTAGATAAAAATATTTTGAAAGATGATGAAAAGGTTACTATATACACCTTAAGAAATATATCGACCACAAGTAGAAATTTGGAAAATATATTAAAAGAAAAGAATTTAAAAAATATAGAAATAAAGAATGCAACATTTAATACAATTATTGAAGAAATGCAAGATAATGATATAGTTGCGTACATAACGGAAGAATATATAAAAGAAGAACTTGAAAGTCGTAAATTAAGAAGGTTAGAATTAGGAATTGAATCAGCAGACATAGAGTATGGAATTTATTATAATTCTAATAATAAGATAAAGAATATTAAGAGTTTATTTAAAGATATTTAATAATGAGAATGAGTGTGAAATATAACTTTAAGTTATATTTCACACTCATATTTGTATTTTACATAACAAAAAAACGTTGCTACAATTAAAATAATAGCAAGGTAGATACCTTATGTAAAAATAGGAGGAATTATGATTGATTATACACTAAATGACCCTACCCAGCAAATGCTTATTCCTCATCTTAAGACTACAGAGGAATTGCTATCACGGGTCGCAACCAAACTCTCTGGTGTAAAGAAGTATGCAGAAATAACGGCTATGCCTGATCTTGGCATTGCACATAACTGCACCCGCATGATGGGCGGATTTTTCACTGGTGCACGCTATGTGTGGGATTCAACCGTTCCGTTTATTCCGGTTGATACAACGGTTAATGTATGTGGCACTGCTGTATTTAAACTGAAAAATGAAATCTCCGTTCAGGAATTTCTTAAGAGGGCTCAAACTGTACTCACAGACAGAACTTACTATACGTGGAACTACACAAATGGAAATCACTTCATTAGTCTATGCCGTTCTGACGGTGAATATGGCACAGAATCCGGATATTATATGGTGGTTCACGCATCAGCCAACGAGTTTAAGAATGGTCCAAATGGATTGTATCCTAACTCAGACGTTTGGTATTCTAACGCTATACAGACAGAGTATTTAGAGGGAACGTCAAGATATCTTCGGTATATTGTTGGAACAACGGCAGAACGTTTTTATGAAATTGCGAAGATGCTTATCTTGTTCAACGAAGAGCGCAATCGTTATTTTATCAGAAATGTTCTTAAGGAATATCTGGATAAGGAAGTTCTTAGTGTTCAGCATTATGGAATGCCAAATGACCATACTGTTTGTATTGGTACGCACTGGGAGCCAACAACATATACGCTGTTAACTGCACCCGGACGTCCAATTTTCCTTGTAGAGCCTGGCAAAAAATATGATGGTTCGCCACATGGTTTTGGTCTGGCAGTTAGGCACACGAATATCGAATTTTCAAGTGACTCAATCACAATTGGAAACAAGACCTTTCATCTTGGAGAAAGCATTAATATAGGCAGTGACGCACTTAATCGTTGTTCTTCTCCAAAAGACAATCTTGATGATTATGTTGCTGAGATTCTTAGCATTTGTCCTGGCAAAATTATTGGCAAGTTATATCAGATTGTTTCTATTTCAAAGGATGGAACTAAAATCTGGTAAGACGGAATTTCGAAAAGATTGAGGAGTGTTCATTGAATGCTCCTCAGTGTTATTTATGAGGGAGGTTTTTTTATGAAAATTGTACTTATGAGGCATGCCGAAACAACGTTTAATAATTCTGGAAGGTTTTGTGGCAGAACTGATTGTGACATAACAGAAAACGGAAGAATTACTACATCTAAATTAGCAAGTATTGAGCCATTCTTATCTGGTTTTACTGCTATGTATGTTTCACCTCTTAAGCGGACCGTACAAACCTTGATTGCAATTTATCCTAGTTGCAACTATATTGTAGATGAACGTCTGACCGAGATTTCCATTGGCTTATGGGAAGGACTTGAGAAAGCATCTGTCAATCAAAGTGATAGGAAAGCTTTTCTTAAAGGATTATATACTCCGCCTAATGCAGAAGAAAACCACGAAGACGTAGTTAACCGCATTATGAGTCTTTTTAAGGAACTTGACAATTCTTATGATGATTCGGACATTATTCTTTTAGTAACACATAATGGTGTAATACGGACTGTTAAGCAGTTACTTAAAATGGATGAGCTTAAGACAAAAAACTCAGATTTTATTATAATTGATTCTAAAGATGTAATTGATTTGTAAAAATAAAAGAGCAGATGTTGCTCTTTTGTTTTTATATGTTTAGTAAATATAAATATGTTTAAAACTATTTTTCATTGATTCTAAAAGTATTGCTCTTACGGCGAAAAAATAATATACTTGTTTTAAAGATTATAGGAATAAAATGTTATAATATAATTTAGGCTATGTTTGGTAAGGAGGAAAAGTAAAAATGAATAATGTAACTAATATCTTTTATTTACCAGGTACTTCCGGTAATATTTGGGCAACTTATGAGAAATTTAAAAGATGAATGTGAAAAAATGAATATGGATATTACCTTTGTTGATTTCCCATTACAAGAAAAGTGTAAATATAGTGAGTGGGAAAAGGTAATGAAAGAATATCTTAAACCTAATACAATAAATGAGCATACGTTAATTGTATCTAGATGTGTTGGAAGTAGATTTATAATTAAATATGTATCAGATAATAATATAAAAGTAAATGGAATTATAAGTATTGCAACTTCATTTAACAGCGAACTACTTGTTGAAAGAGAATATGTACAAAGGGTATTACCATTATTTCCAATTACGGAAGATGTTATAGCTAATATTGAAAATAGAATCTTTATATATGGAGATCAAGATCATTTATTTGCAGAAGAATGGTTGGAAAAAACAGCTGAAATAATGAAGGCTGAAAAAATCTTTATACCAGGACTAAATCACTGTGGAAATAAGTCTGGGAAAAAAGAATTTCCAGAATTGATTGACGCGATTAAAAAGCTGGGAAAAGGGGACGGTTCGGAATTACCATCTTGCTGAAACAGATAAAACAGAAAATGAAAGAATTAATAGGATTATTAAGGCAATGGCTGAACAAGATAATACTAATGAGAAGTTAAAGGAAACAAATCAACTATTGTGTGTTGGTTTAATAAATAACTATAAATTTTCTGTTGAGAAGATTGTTTATAATAAGATAATTTTCTCATAATAAGTATAATTATGTTCTTTTGAAACTGTTGTTTTTAGTGGAATTAAATGGTATACTTTTTAAATAAATATAGTAATATCATATGGAGGTAAAAAATGAAAAATAAAATAATAATATTATTGATAATTATAGTGAGTATTATAGCAATAATTTTTGGCGCTAGCTTTATTGTCTTAAATCAAAAATTAAAAAACAATGATACATATTATAAAACAGAATTTGAAGTTAACTATATCTCAGAAACGTATAGAATTAAAATACCTCAAGAGATAGCTTTTAACGGAACATCAGGGAACGTGGTGTATAGCTTTAAAACACTAAAATCAAGAAATAAGTTAAAAAGAGAAATTGAAAATTTGTATAGTAATGAATACAAAGACATGAATAAATACGATAATGAGGGATACAAACTTTATTATGACGAAAAGCAAGATATAACTATTGGATACCAAATTGATAATTCAGGATTGACTGATTTATATTTGGTAGTTTACGAAGGGTTAAATTAAAGGATATTTAGCGGTGTTTCAATAAATCGCGAAAAAATTAAAATTACTGAGAAAATTATTTTCAAAATTTCTTCAAAAATCATTCATTGACTATCTAAAAATAAGATAGTATTATCTTAATATGAAAACATATATCAAACGAGAGAGCTAAATGTGGCTCTCTTTTTGTGTGTGACAATACAAAAAGTAATAATTCTTGTTTATTTTCATAAGATTAGAAAAAAGACAAAATGAGGGGCGATTAGTCATGAAAGATAAAGAGATTGTGAAAGTTAGTATTGAATATGGAAAAGAAAGTTTAAAGCAAATAATTTTAAAACTATTAAAAGAAGAGTATATAAATTATATAAATACAAATGAAAAATAATTGCCTATTTAGAGCTGACATATTTTAGATTACACGGTACAATTTAAGTATGCTATAAATAGGCTATTTGCTCTCAAGGAAGGAGAGTGAATTATGAATAGAGTAAATAGTTATAGAAGTATTAAAGTTGCAAAGTATATAAGACTTTCTCGAGATGATGGAGATGATAGAGAGAGCGAAAGTGTTGAAAATCAAAGAGACATTATTGATAATTATATTTTAGGACATGAAGAATTAATAGATAGCGGAGAATATGTTGATGATGGCTTTACTGGAACAAATTTTAATAGACCAGGCTTTCAGAGAATGTTACAAGATATAGAAGATGGAAAAATAGATTGCATAATTACAAAGGATTTATCAAGATTTGGAAGAGATCATATTGATACTGGCTATTATTTAGAAAGATATTTACCAGCAAAAGCTATTAGATATATTGCAATAGGAGACAATGTAGATACATCAAAGCCAGACGGTTTGCAGTTTTTAACATTTAAGCTAAGTTTTAATGATTATTATGCACAAGATATTTCTAACAAAATAAAAAGTGTTAAGCAAAGAAAGATTGAAAAGGGCGAATATCAAGCAGGAATTCCGCCTTATGGTTATAAAAAAGATACAGAGATTAAGAATCATTTAGTGCCAGATGAATATAGCTCTGAGATTGTAAAAGAAATATTTGATATGTATGTAAATAAAGGAATGTCTACAATAAAAATTGCAGATGAATTAAATAAAAGAGAAATTTTGCCACCAGCAATATATTTAAAAATTCCTACATATATGAAGAAAAAAAGTGTAAATCCAAATGGAAATTATGTGTGGCTAAGAGCACAAATCGGGAAAATTTTAAGAAATGAAGTTTATCTTCGGAAGTGTTGTTGGAAGAAAATTTCAAAAGGTAAGTCATAAAATTGCAAAAGTAAGATGTACTAAAAAAGAGGAACATATTGTATTAGAAAATATGCATGAACCAATTATTGATGTTGAAACATGGAATAAAGCACAAGATAAATTAAACGGATACAATAAAGTTCGAAATAGAAAATATGATCATGAGCTAAAAGGTTTCGTATATTGTGGGGAATGTGGGAATAAAGCAACATTAAGATGCAGAGAAGAAAAAAGAAAAAATGGAACTGTGTGGAGGGCAGAGTATTTTATTTGTTCTAAAAGAAATAATTATAGAGGACTTTGTGATTGTAAACAAATATCAGCAACTTTATTACAAGAAGAGGTAACAAAACAATTAAAAAAAGAAATTACAAAAATACATTTATCTGAAGAAGAATTAAAACAAATATACAAACAAGCGAGCCAACAAGTAAAGTCAAAAGAAAATTTATTAAAAGAAAATTTGAAGAATTTAAAACAAGAGCTAAAAATAACTGAACAAAATATTGAAGAAATTTATCAAGATAAAATAAATAAAATTATACAAGTAGAAGATTTTAAAATTATTTATGAAAAGATGCAAAAACAAAGAGATAAAATTTTAAAGGAAATAAAACAAACTGAAAGTATGTTAAATCAAAATAGTGAGAGAATTCCTAAAATAGATTTTGAAAAAATAAAAAGTATTGCAGACGAGTTCTTAAAATTAGAAAAGCCAAATAAAATTATGTTAGAACAACTAATTGAAAAAATAGAATTTGATAAAGATAAAAACATAAGGATTAAATTTTTATTTAAAATTTGACAAAAACTAAATAATATGTTATTATCTAGTTACAAAATAAAAGTGATTGAAACCGACAGTCATTTATAATCCGTATGTGTACCGCGAATACACATACTTTTTTTTATTAAAAAATAGAGCAGACCGCGAAATCTGCTCTACCGACTATATGTATTGTTACTTTAGTCTTTGATTGATTGTTCATCTTCTTGCTGATTTTGCTGTTCGCTTAACTTAAGTTGTAATTCAAAGTTTTTTTCTTTTTCTGCAATTAGTTTATCAACAATATTGATGATTGCATCGCCGACAGTCATTAGTAACCCACCTTTCCGTTTTTAGTAAAAACTACCTTTTGACAAGAAAGGTTGCATATATAATAATATATTTTTGAATCAAAAACAAGCAAACACAACATATTTCTAAAGTTAAATTCATAAAATTTAAGTAGAATTTGTAAAAAGACATTAGAGGTTTAGGCAACCATACAGTAAATCATAAAAGTATGCCAGAAATTGATAATGAAACAATAAAAAAGGAAGTTATGGATCTACATACAGCGGTGTATGAAAAGTTTGGCTATGAAATGAAATATATTAGACCTCCAAAAGGAGAATATAGTGAACGTACTTTAGATTATACAAAAAGTTTAGGTTACACAACTGTAATGTGGAGTCTGGCTTATGATGATTGGGATGAATCTAAACAGGGAAGAGAAAGTTATGGTAAAAGTAAAGTTCTAGATAATTTGCATAATGGAGCAGTTATTTTATTACATTCAAATTCAAAGGATAATAGCAATATTTTGAATGATGTTATTGTTGAGGCTAGAAAAATGGGGTATGAGTTTGAATGTTTGGATAATTTTGAGCAGAATTAGTTGCAAACATTAGCAAACTAAAAGTAGGAGGTAAAAATATTGACTAAACACAAAAACAAAAATCTTAAAAGCAGAATTAATAGAGTTTTGGAAGTACCTGATGAAGTTGCATTAAAGGCTCCAAAACTTACAATTCTAAAATTTGAAGAAGTGTTAATAGAAAATTATAAAGGAATTTTAGAGTATCAGGATTTTTTTGTTAGAATAAAAACAAATATTGGAATAATAAATATTAACGGTTTTAAATTATCATTAGAAGAAATGACAATTGATGATATTATTGTAAAGGGAAAAATAGAAAGCATAGATTTCGAAAGTATTGTGGATAATGAGGAGGACTAATTTTGTATATAAAGATATTAATTTATTATATATTAGGGTATGTTAATATAGTTGTTGAAGGTTTTTTTATAGAAAGATTTATTAACACATGTATAAGTAAAAAAATATTTTTTTGGAAGACAAATAGGATGAAATCTACGGTCTTTTCTGCTAATATTGGTGTTAGAAATTATAAAGAAGTAGTAAAGATTGCTAAAAAGTGCCAATGCAAAATTAGAATAACAAATAAAAAAGGAATTCCATTTTTATTAAATAAATATAGAAAAAGAAAAATTTTTGTGGTAACTTTAGGAATAATAATATTAGGAATTATTACTATTTTTAATTTTATTTGGAATATAGAAATAAAAGGTGTTGATGAAATAAAACAAAGGGAAATTATGGAGTTCATTCAAAATGAGGGAATTGATATTGGTAAATATAAAAACAATATTGATTTACAAAGTTTAATTAATAAAATTAGAATCCAAAGAGATGATATAGCATGGGTTGGAATGGAAATAAAAGGTACTAATTTAATTGTTGATGTTGTAGAGGCTGATAAAAAACCAGAAATAATAAATGAAGATGAGTATTGTAATGTAGTTGCTGATAAAGATGGAATAATAGTTAAGGTGAAAGCTCAGAATGGAACTCCTGCTGTGGAAGAAGGTACTACAGTAAAAAAGGGAGATATATTAATTCAAGGCTGGTTAGAAGGTAAGCATACAGAAAATAGATATGTTCATGCAGAAGGCGAAGTAATGGCTAAAGTGTGGTATTCTAAAAAAGAAAAAGTATATTACAAGCAGAATTATGAAAACCAAACTGGTAATCATGAAAAAAAATATACATTAAATGTAAATAATTTTAAAATAAATTTCTTCAAAACCCTTTCAAATTTTGAAAATTATGATACAATAAGGACAATTAAAAAATTAAAAATAACTTCTAATTTTTATCTGCCAGTTGAAATTATTGTTGATGAAAATTTTGAAAAGCAAAATAATGAAATTATATATGACAAAAACGAAGCAAAAGAAATTGGAATAAAGGAATTGAAAAGCAAATTAGAAGAACAAATTGAAAATAAAGAAAATATTTCTAACATTTATATTAATACAGTTGAGAATGAAGAATATATAGAGGTAGAAGTTATATATGAAGTTCTTGAAAGTATAGGAACTAAAGAAAAATTATAATATTGAAAGGATTGATTTACTATGGAAGAAAAAAGTCTAAGAATTTATAATACTGAAAAAACTTTTATAAATAAAGTTACTAACAAATTATCAAAACTATTAATACCTACAAAAGTAGGTATTAATGGAATTATTATTTCTATGAAAAGAAATAATTTAATAAAAGCATATGAAAATTATAATGCAAATCTTAGAAATGATAATGAAGATAAAAAAGCAATTGCATTTAGAAAGTATGAAGATGCTTTTACTTTATATCTAGAGGCTATTGATAAAAATATTATGGATTCTATTTATAAAAAAGTAAAAAATGATACTGCAAATGAATTTGAAAAAAGTGCTTTATCAAAGTATTATTTAATAACAGGTCTTAAGGATTCTGAATATGCTGAATATAAATATAGAAAACAAAAATATCTATTAGAATTAGATTACGAAAATATAAGATATAATGAGAAAAACAAAGTATTAGAAAAATATAAAGGATTTTATTGTTCAAAAATGGAATCACTTTATAAAGGAATAATAAAACATTATTCAGTAAAATTAACAGAAAGATTAACACCTGCTGAAAAGGCTGAAATATATGATAAAATATTTAATACATTAGAAGAATATATTTCTAATATTTTCCCACTAAAAATAGTAAATAATGATTCAAAAATATATAAGGAATTATCTGAAGAATATGAAGAATATGAAAAATATTCAGTAGGAAAATTAGACCAAGCGGAAGCTATAGAAAAAAATATGATTTTACTTGGAATAAGTAGAAAATTATTTACACATAGTTTACCATTAGTTGTAGCAGAACAATGTTATATTAAATTATTGAAGGATACAAGGGCTTTAATTGTAGATACTCGTATTGTTAAGAAAAGAGAAAAAGCATATAAGTTATTACTTGATTTAATAGATGAATATAATTTAAAGGTATTATCTACAAAAGTATATTGGGACAAGCCTGAAACTAGAAATCAGTATAAAAAATTCTGGAGCGAATATAGAGAAATTTCTAAACTACAAAAAACTGATAAAAAAGAGTTTGAAAAACAAAGAGAGATTTTATTTATAGTAAATGATTTAAAACAAGTTAGTAAAAATGAAAATAAATATTATAAAATTATTAAATTTTATAAAGATAAATTAGTTGAACTTGGTGTTATGAAAAAAATGCCTAATAAATGTGCTTCTAGAGAAGGTAAATTTACAAAGCAGAAAATTGTTGCTTAATTGAAGAAGAAAATAAATTACTTAATGCATTAAATCAACTATAATAAGAAAGATGGAGAGTATATGAACGATAGTAATTTTTTAGAATTAGTATATAAGGATGTGGAACCAAACGAAAAATTCAAAGAAATAATTGAAATGGTTATTAATAAATGTTTTAGTGTGGAAAAATTAGAAAATCTTAATTTATATATAAGTGTAACATTAACAACTCCACAAGAAATAAGAAAAATCAATAATGAATTTAGAAAAATAGATAAAGAAACTGATGTATTATCTTTTCCAATGTTTGAAAAAGATGAAATAGATAATATGGTTGAATGTGAAAAAAATGAAGTACCAGAAACTATTGGGGATATTATTATTTCAGTTGAAAGAGTTGAACAACAAGCTAAGGAATATGGTCATAGTTTTGAAAGAGAATTAGCATATATGGTTGTTCATGGTTTTTATCATTTAATGGGATATGATCATATGAATGATGATGATAAAACTGTGATGAGAAAAAAAGAAGAAAATGTTTTAAATATGTTAAATATAAATAGATAAAGGATTTTATGTATGAATAAAAATAATGAAAAATTAAAAAATAGTAATTTTATTGATGCATGTAATAATGCTGTAAATGGTCTTATTTATGCAACTACTACTCAAAGCAATATAAAAAAACAGCTTTTTATAGCAGTGTGTGTATTGGTTTTGAGTTTGTTTTATAAACTTGAAACAACACAATTTTTATGTTTAACATTTGCAGTTTTTTTAGTAATATTCGCGGAAATGGTCAATACAGCAATAGAAACAGTTGTAGATTTATATACAGATAAATATCACCCTAAAGCTAAAATTGCTAAAGATGTTGGTGCAGGTGCGGTTTTATTAATGGCTATAAATTCTGTTATAGTTGCATATTTTATATTTTTAAATGAAACATCTATTGGTGAAATAAGTAATACTATTTTTCAAAGTATGGTTAGCTCACCTAAACACTTGATTTTTGTATCAATAATATTAACAGTAATTGCAATATTAGTATTTAAAGCAATTGCAAGTAAAAATACATATGAAAATAAAATAAATAGTCTTAATAAAAAGTTTGTACCAAGTGGACAAACAGCATTGGCTTTTGCAATACTTACATCAATTTGGCTAAATACTAGAAGTATTCTTATTTTTTCACTTGCACTAATGTTATCTTTAATGGTTTTTGAAAATAGAATAGAATCTAAAATTCATTCAATTGCTGAAAGTATATTTGGTTCATTTATGGGAGTTTTAATTGTACTTTTAGTATATGGGCTTACATTATTATAGAGCAAAAAGTTAATGATATATAGAAAGGAATAAATAATGGAAAAGGAATTTAAATCTGGATTTGTATCTATGGTTGGTAGAACAAATGTAGGAAAATCAAGTATAATTAACGCATTGGTTGGTGAAAAAGTTGCGGCAATTGCAAATAAGCCACAAACAACAAGAACAGCTATACGAGCTATTGTAAATAGAGAAAATTCTCAAATAATATTTATAGATACACCAGGTATTCATAAACCAAAAACAAAACTTGGTAACACTATGATTGAAACAGCTTTTGGTGTTATAAATGATGTGGATATTACTTTATTTGTTATAGATGCTACATCAGAAAACATTGGAAAAGGAGATAGAATTATTTTAGATAAAATAAAAGATGCTAAAATAAAAACTATTCTAGTAATAAATAAAATTGATTTAGTTACAAAAGAACAACTTGCAAAACTAATAAATTTATATAAAGATGAATACAATTTTGAAGCTGTAATTCCAGTCTCTGTTGTAAAAAATAAGAATATGGAAACAATATTAGATGAAATAGAAAGTAACTTAAAATCAGGTCCAGCATATTATAATGTAGAAGAATATACAGACCAAACATTAAGACAATTAGCAGAGGAAGTTATTAGAGAAAAAGCATTAAGATTATTAGATGATGAAGTTCCACATGGGTTATACGTAGAGACTGAAAAAATGAAAACAAGAAAAACTCAAAATAAAGAAAAAATATATGATATAGATACTGTTATATACTGTTTAAGAGAATCACATAAAGGAATAATAATTGGAAAAAATGGTAGTATGTTGAAAAAAATAGGAACATATGCTAGACAAGATTTAGAAAAAATGTTGGATACAAAAGTTAATTTGAAGATTTGGGTAAAAGTTAGAGAAGATTGGCAAAATAATGATAGTTTCGTAAAAAAATTCAAATTACAATAATTAAATAGTTAAATATGTTAATCATTCAAACTAAAAATAATTGGATAATTAAATATACTAATTATAAAAACTAAAAATTATTACTAATTTGAATAAATTTTGAAAAAAAGCTAAAGATAATAATAAAGTTTAAATTAAAACTTTGTATAAGAAGGAGTGAATGCATATGATAAAACAGTTGGCTTGGAATACTTTTAAAAATACCGGAGATATTAATACTTTTATGGAATTAATGGAAGTTCAAAATATAGAAAAAAACTTAAAGGTGAATGAATATGGGGATAATAAAGACCAAAGGGATAGTGATATCAGAGAGTAAAATGGGTGACTTCGATAAAATGGTTACTATATTAACTCCAAATGGAAAAATTGGGTGTGCTGCGAAAGGTGCTAGAAGACCTAAAAGTTTACTTATGGCGGCTACTCAATTTTTTTGTTTTGGAGAATTTTTAATTTTTAAAGGAAATAATAGTTATAATATTAATTCATGTGATACTATAGAAATTTTTTACAATTTAAGAACTGATTTGGACAAGCTAAACTATGCTGTTGATATTTGTAAAATTGTAGATAGTGTAACATATGAAAATCAAAATACATATAAGATTCTTCAGTTATTATTAAATACATTGTATGTTATTTCAGAAACTGATAAAAATTTGGAATTAGTGGCATCTGTATTTAGAATAAGGTTATTGTGTTTACTTGGTTTTATGCCTAAAATACAAAAATGTGTTAATTGTAACAACAATGCTGATATTGTTTTTTTTAGTGTTTTTGATGATGGATTCAAGTGTAAAAATTGCGGAAGAGTTGATAAATCTGTAATTAGTATTTGTGCTACTTCGGTTGATGCTATTAGGTATATTATTTGTGCTCCTGCAAAAAAGATATTTTCGTTTGATTTAAAAGAGGAGGCTATTAAAGAGATTAGTTTGATTAGTAAAGTTTATTTGAAAGAAAAATTGGAAATGTGAGGTAAAAATCATAGTTTGCCTACTGTTTGGAAGGCAATTTTTTATTTTAAAATTATTTTTGGGGTTTGCGTTATTTTGAAAAAGTTTTTTTAAAGTAAAAACTTAGATATGATTTATGATGGTGAGTGGTGTATGCTGCATAAGGATTTTCAATTATAATCGGTGTTAAATTTGTGAGTTAAAAATTGACAAGATAATGAGAAAATGGTATACTTTAGTCACATTATGTAGATTCGAGATGCTTTGAATATTACAATGTTGAAAATACAGAGATGAAAAAATTTCAATGTAAAAAATATAGAGGTGTAAAAAATATAATGTCAAAAATTTATAATTGGTCTGAAAATATAAATGAAAATGAATTAGATAATTGTATAGAAGTATTAAGGAATGAGGGAATAGTAATTTTTCCTACGGAAACTGTGTATGGAATAGGTGCAAATGCATATTGTGAAAAATCTGTGAAAAAAATATATGAAATTAAAGAAAGACCTGAAGAAAAACCGTTAAGTATTTTAGTTTCAAATATTGATGAAATTACCAAGTATGCTATTATAAATAATAGTATAGAAGAAAAGATAATAAAGAATTTTATGCCAGGACCTATAACTATTATATTAGAAAAGAAATCAGGAGTTTTTGATTATATTGCATCTGGGAAAAATACAATTGGAATCAGAATTCCAGATAATAAAATTATTTTAAAGATTTTGGAAAATTTAAAATTACCAATAGTTGCACCAAGTGCAAATATATCAGGACATCCAAGTGGGATTGAATTAAGTGAAATATTACCTGATTTTGAAAATAAGGTGGATATTTGTATTGATGGAGGGAAAAGTGAACTTTCAGAATCTTCAACAATTGTGCAAGTTGTTGATAATAAAATTAATATATTAAGGCAAGGAAAAATTTTGAAACAAGATATTGAAAAATCTTTAAATAAAAAATTATAGAATTTCAATAATTTAACAAATAGGTTTATAGGTGAATTCCTTATTAAAAACCTAAATATTATATAAGGAGAGACAATATGTACTTAATAGTAGGTTTAGGAAACCCAGAACCAGACTATTCCAAAACAAGGCATAATATGGGGTTTGAAGTTGTTAATAAAATTTCTGAAAAATATAATATTAAAGTCAAAAAAACTAAATTTAAAGCTTTATATGGAACTGGAACTATAAATAATGAAAAAGTTATTTTAGTAAAACCACAAACATTTATGAATTTAAGTGGTGAATCAGTACAAGAATTTGTTAATTTTTATAAAATTGAAAATGAAAATATATTAATTATTTATGATGATATAGACACAATACCAGGAAAAATTAGAATAAAAAAATCTGGTGGACCAGGAACACATAATGGTATGAAATCTGTGGTAGGTTGCTTAAATACAGAAGAGTTTATGCGTATAAGGGTAGGAATTGGAACACCGGAATTTAAGGGGGATTTAATAAACTATGTAATAGGTCATATTCCAGAAAATGAATATAACGAATTACAAAAAGGTGTAAATTTAGCAAGTAATGCTGTGGAAGAGATATTAAAAAATGGTGTAGATAAAGCAATGAATAAGTATAATTAATAGAATAATTAAAAAAGTTCATAAAGAATAGTTTATAAAAATAGTTTTTAATACAAATAATAAAAGGGAGTTTTTAATGAAGGAGATAATTGTAAGTTGCACTAAAGATAAAAACACAATTGTTGTAGTTGAAGATGGAAATCTTATTGAAAAATATGAGGAATATAACGAATTACAAGGATTAGAAGGCAATATATACTTGGGCAAAATTACAAATATCTTGCCTGGAATGCAAGCTGCTTTTGTAGACATAGGTAATGAAAAAAATGCTTTTTTGCATATAAAAGATATTATACCTAAAAAAAGTAACCAAACAGGTAATAAAAATGAAGATTTAAATAAGTATAATATAAAAGATTATGTTAAAGTAGGAATGCCAGTAATTGTACAAGTAAAAAAAGATAAAACAGATAAAAAAGGTGCTAAAGTGTCAACTAATTTGAATATTCCAGGGAAATTTATAGTAATTATACCAAATAGCGAGTTTGTAACAATTTCACAGAAAATAGAAGATAATAATGAAGCTAGTAGATTAAGCAACATTGTTAAAGACTTGAATATTAAAAATTATGGAATAATAATTAGAACATCTGCTAGAAATATCAGTAAACAAGATATAGTAAAAGATATAAAAGAAGTTATAAAAATATATGAAAATATTAAAGAACAGGCTGATAGAGTAGTATCAAATTATGAGAATAATAAAGATTTTAAATCTATACTACTATATGATAGAGGAAATTTAATAACAAAATTAATTTTAGATATCGGATATCAAGGATTAGATAATATAATAGTTAATAATAAAGATATTTATAATGATATTTCTATATATTTAGAAAAAATGAATATAAAAGCTAATTTAACATTATTAGAAAAAAATGACATATTGGATATATATAATTTGAAAAAGCAAATAGAAAAAATATCTAATAGAAAAATTTGGCTGAAATGTGGAGGTTTTATTACAATTGATAAAACAGAAGCTTTAACAGCTATAGATGTTAATACAGGAAAATTTACTGGAAAAGAAAATATCCAACAAACTGTTTTAAAAGTAAATTCAGAAGCAACAATTGAAATTGCAAAACAAATTAGAGCTAGGGATATTGGAGGTATAATAATTATAGATTATATAGATATGGATTTAAAAGAGGATGAGGAGATTATACAAAAATTATTAATAGAAAATGTGAAAAAAGATAGAACTAAAACACAAGTCATAGGTTTTACAAAATTACATTTATTAGAAATGACAAGAAAACATATTTGTAGTGAAAAGTAATGTCAAAAGGCGTGGACAAAATTATATATTTTGTTCACGCCTTTTGATTATTCAAAAATATAGAAACCTATATTTTCGAAATTGGGGTTTTCTCTGCATATGCCTTTTTTATAGCCTACGCAATTTTTTGCCCATTTGCATTGCAAATGGCAGGTTTCACAAAATTCACCGTTATATAGTCCTCCGTATGCTAATTTTACTTCAGTACCAGAGTATAGTTTTATTTTGTGTTTTTTTAAAGAATAAGGCTTTTTTACGAAATCAGTTGACATGAATCCGGAGAATTTTCCAATCTCTTTAGAAGATTCTACAATTATACCATCATCATGTATTTCTACTTTTCTTATTTCCATAAGAAAGACCCTCCTCATATACTTGTATGTGGATATACAATGTGAATGTCACTAAAAATATGTTAATTCTTGGAACAATTTGCTCCAACTGATAATATTATAACATGACAAGTGACTTATGTCAATTAATAGGAAGTGGATTTCATCAAATAGTACAGAATTGTAATATTTGATGAAATAAATATGGGTGGACTTGAATAGGAATTTTAGTGTTTAGTTATAAAACTTCATAATTGTTAATTGACATATGTAAACATACTTTATATAATATATAAAGAAAAATATGGTGAAAATTAGTTTTTTGTAAAAATGAAATAAGCAAAAGAAGTTAAATAAAAGGTTGGATGCATATGAAAAAAAATATTGTTTGTATTATAATTATAACATTAGTTATAAGCATAATTAATTTTATTATAATAGCACAAAAAAATAAAACCAAATTTAAATATGCGATTGAAGTAGTTACAAATATAGATTATATGTTGTTTAGTGAAAATAATAAATTTGGTGTTATTAACAAAAATGGAGAAATTATAATACCATCAATATATGATGAAATACAAATTCCAAACCCTTCAAAACCACTGTTTATATGTATGTATGATTATAATGAGCAAAAACAACAGTATAATATTAAAGTGCTTAATGAAAAGTCTGAACAAATTTTATATCAATATGTAGTTGTTGAAGCAATAAAAATAAATTCAGCTACAAGTAATATTCCATATGAAAAAAGTGTTTTGAAATATAAAGAAAATGGTGAATATGGTTTAATTGATTTTAATGGAAATATAGTTTTAAAAGCAAAATATGATGAAATAAATGGACTGGATTATAATGAGGGTCTATTACTTGTCAAAAAGAATGAAAAATATGGAATTATTAATATAAACGGTGCAATAGTTGTAAAAGAAAAATATGACATAATTCAATCTGATGGCTATTATGAGGAAGAAAATGATTATAAAAAATCAGGCTTTATTGTGGGCAAAAGAACAAATTCTGGCTATAGATATGGATATATTAATTGTTCTGGAAAAAAAGTTTTAGATAATAAATATAATCAAATAGAAAGAATTCAGAACATAAATAAAACTGATGACATTTATCTTGTGGCTTTTGAAAATGGTAGAGCAGGCTTTTATAAAAACAATAAAAATGTTATAAAACATGATTATGAAGATATTGGATATGACATAAATAATAATTGCCTTATATTACAAAAAGATTCAAAACAAGGAATTGCAGATTTTGAAGGAAATATAATAATAGATATTCAATATGATAATATATTTATTTCAGGTAAATATATTAATGCTCAAAAAGGTGATAATGTAGAGATTTATGACTATACAACTAAACAAAAAATGAATTTAGAAAATGTAATAGGTGTAAATCAAATATTGAATAGTAATTACATAATTGCAATAACAAGAGATGAAAAATATAAAATATATGATAATTTAAATAATGAGTTTAAAGGAAAAGAATATGATTATTTAGAATACTTATATGACGATTATTTTATTGCAAGTAATAATGGAAAATATGGTATTATTGATAAAAATGACACAAAAATACAAGATTTTAAATATGATGTTATTCGAAAAATAGGAGACACAAAAATAGTACAAGCTAGTATTATTAAAGAAAATAAAACAGATTTATTAGTATTAGATAAAAAAGTATTAAGTATAAAAAATGCTGAAATATACATAAAAGATGATTATATAATAATACAATCAGATTCAGAAAAAAAATACATAAGTTTTACTGGGGATATATTAGAAAATACAAAGATTTTCGAAAGAGAGTTATATTCATTTAAACAGGGGAAAAAATGGGGATTTGTAAATAAAAACAATGAAATAATTGTTCAACCTAAATATGATTTTGTAACAGAATTTAATGAATATGGTTTTGCAGGAATAAAAAAAGATGAAAAATGGGGATGCATTAATATAAAAGGAGAAGTAATTATTGAACCAACATATACATTTAATCTTAATAATCCTAATTTTGTAGGAAAATATTATGAATATGATTTAGGATATGGTGAACCATTTTTTACTTGTGAAAATATAAAAAATTAAAAGGAGATATGTAAAAATGTATGAAAAAATAGGAATTAGTGATAATGTAGTTGAATTATCAAAAAAAGTAGAAAAAGATGTTGAAGAGGTATTTAAGCAAATAGATGAAGTATGTGAATATAATACAGCAAAAGTATTAAGTGCTTTTCAGAAATATAATATATCAGATATGCATTTTGGAAGTACAACAGGGTATGGATATGGTGATGTTGGAAGAGATACTATTGAAAAAGTTTTTGCTGAAGTACTTGGAGCTGAAGATTGTTTGGTTAGAAGTCAATTTATATCAGGTAGTCATGCACTAACTGTTGCTTTATTTGCATTTTTACGCCCAGGTGATACAATGCTTAGTATATGTGGAAAACCATATGATACATTAGATAAAGTTATAGGAATTGAAGAAAATAATAGTTCATTAAAATCATTTGGAGTTAAATATGAGCAAATTGATATGATAGATGATGATTTTGATTATGAAAAAATCAAAAATAGAGTATTACAAGGAAATGTAAAGTTAATAGAAATACAACGTTCTAGAGGATATTCAACACGTAGAAGTATAACTTTAGATAAAATTGAGAAAGTTGTTAAATTAATTAAAGAGAATAATAAAGATATAATTATTATGATAGATAACTGTTATGGCGAATTTGTAGAAAAATATGAGCCAACAAGCTTTGGAGCTGATGTTATTGTAGGTTCACTAATAAAAAATTTAGGTGGAGGAATCGCACCAAATGGAGGATATATAGCAGGTAGAAGTGATTTAGTAGAGCTTGCAGCAGAAAGATTAACAGTTCCAGGACAAGGAAAAGAAGTTGGTCCAAGTTTAGGAATGAATAGATATATTTTGCAGGGATTATTTATGGCACCAAGTGTTGTAAAAAGCAGTTTGAAAACAGCAGTATTTGCTAGTAAAATGCTTGAAGATTTAGGATACAAGGTAGTACCTAGATATAATGAAAAAAGATCAGATATAGTTCAAACAATAGAATTTGGAGATAAAGACAAAGTAATAAAATATTGTCAAGGAATACAAAAAGGTTCTCCAATTGATTCAAATTCTGTACCAGAACCTTGGGATATGCCAGGATATACAGACCAAGTAATAATGGCGGCAGGAGCTTTTACACAAGGTTCATCTATTGAACTTTCTTGTGATGCTCCAATACGTCCTCCATATATTGCATTTATGCAAGGTGGCTTAACATATGAATACGGAAAAATTGGAGTTATGAGGGCTGTGTCAAATTTATTTTAAAATAATTGGTAATAAAGTGAGAGTTAAAGAAAAATTTATATAAGTTATTATAATTATAAAAAATATTTCTACAGTAATAAATGGTTTATAGGTAAAACCTTTATTAAAAAACCTAAATATATTATAAAAGGAGATATGGTGTTTCAAATTATTGGAATACCATATAATAAAAAATGAAAGTTATTATTATTGGAGCGGGCCCAGCTGGGATGATGTCTGGAATATCATCTGCCAGAAATGGTGATGAAGTTATAATTTTAGAAAAAATGAATATGCCAGGGAGAAAATTACTTATTACTGGAAAAGGTAGATGTAATATAACAAGTAGTTTAGATATGTCTGAATTTATTCAAAACATACCAGGAAATGGAAGGTTTTTATATAGTAGTTTTGAACAATTTACTAATAAAGATATAATTGAATTTTTAGAAAAACATAATGTTAAAGTAAAAGAAGAAAGAGGAAATAGAATTTTTCCTGTAAGTGATAAATCTGTGGATGTATTAAATGCATTTATGGAAGAATTAAAAAAATTAAAAGTACCAATTATAACTAATGCAAAAGTTGAAAAAATATTGACAAATTCGGATGATGTTTCAGGTGTAGAATACATTAAAAACGGTACAAAAGTCATAGAAAAAGCAGATAAGGTAATTTTGGCAACAGGTGGAAAAAGTTATCAATCAACAGGTTCAACAGGCGATGGATATGAAATGGCTGAAAAATTAGGACATACAATAACAAAAATTTCACCTTCATTAGTTCCAGTAGAAGCAAATAGCATAAAAAATGCAGAAAAAAATAATATATATGTATTTGAAAGCAAATATAATAATTCTCTTAAATTATGTAAAACATTACAAGGATTAAGTTTAAAAAATGTTGAAATTAAATTTGAAGATACAGAAAAAAATAAAATTATTTATCAAGATTTTGGTGAAATGTTATTCACACATTTTGGTGTATCTGGTCCAACAATACTAAGTGGTTCAGCACATTTATTAAGATATAAAAATGTTGAACAATTATTAAAAGAAGGCAAAATACTATTAAATATTGATTTAAAACCAGCATTAAGTGAAGAAAAGTTAGATTTGAGATTATTAAGAGATTTTGAAAAAGAAAAAAATAAATTATTTAAAAATAGTTTATCAGAATTATTGCCACAAAAATTAATAGAACCAATAATAGAATTATCACATATAAATCCAGATAAAAAAGTAAATGAAATAACAAAAGTAGAAAGATTAAAACTAATTAAAATATTAAAAAAACTTACAATAGTTATTTCAGGTTTTAGACCAATAAATGATGCAATAGTAACTTCAGGTGGAATTAGTATAAAGGAGATTAATCCAAAAACAATGGAATCAAAAATAGTTAATGGGTTATATTTTGCGGGAGAGATAATAGATGTTGATGCATATACGGGTGGATTTAATTTGCAAATAGCATATTCTACAGGGTATGTTGCAGGAAATTGTAGATAATTACATTAGAATATATAATGTTGAAAGTATTAGGAGAGTTATGATTTTTTTAATAGAAGTATGATTTGAATTAAAAGAGTTATGGTTTTTTTATAAGAAATATTATTGGAATTATAAAAGTTATGGTTTTCTATAAGAAATATTATTTGAATTAGAAGAGTTATGGTTTTTTATAAGAAATATTATTGGAATTAGAAAAGTTATGATTTTTTATTAGAAATATGATTTGAAAAAAATGTAGGAAAAGACTACTTTTTGAAAATAAAAAAGAATAGGAGAAAATATGTTTTTAACAATTCAAGAAGAAAAATTAGAAGAAGAGATAGTAGAGAAAAAATCTAAATTTATTGCCACATTGTGTTACATTAAAAATGAGGAACAGGCAAATAATTTAATAAAAGATATAAAAAAACAGTATCATGATGCAAGACATAATTGCTTTGCATATAGGGTTATGACTGAAAGTGGTGTGGTTGAAAGGTTTAGTGATGATGGGGAACCAAGTGGAACTGCTGGAGGTCCGATGTTAAATATTTTAGGAAAAAATAATTTGTGTAATGTTTTGGTTGTGGTTACTAGGTATTTTGGTGGAATTTTACTTGGAACTGGTGGATTAGTTAGGGCATATTCTGATGCAACTATTAAGGTAATAAATAGTGCTACTATTGCTAGAGAAACAATTGGGTTGGAAGCAGAAATTGAGATTGAGTATGCACAGTTAGAGGGATTTAAGTATTATTGTAATAAAAATAATATACGAATTGTTAATGTTGTTTATGAGGATAATATTAAGTGCTATGTGGAGGTTACGAAAGAGGAGTTGGAAAATATTGTGAGTGGGGGATGTGGTATTTTGCGATATGAGGTTGTGGAAAGTAAAAATATTAGGAAAGTTTAGGGCTTGAAAGGTAGGTGGCAAAATAAGGTAGGTGGCAAAATAAGGTAGGTGGCAAAATAAGGTAGCCGGCAAAATAAAATATATTAAAATTCCGTTTCTTTGCTGGTCGTTTGGGTGTGTTAAAATGTGTGTGTGCTCACGCTCCCAAACTGCGCATTCACTACATTTTAATATATTTTATTTTGCCTACTCTATTGTTTTAGATATAGAATTGTGAATTGTATAGAAGGTATTAAATTTATAAAAGAAAATTTTGTAAAAGTGATGATTTTTATAAAACTTTGTAATATAATATCAAAAGTTAATGGTTTATAGATACCAAAAAAATCTAAATATTTGTAAAAAGGATGATTGAAAAATGGAAAGAGTAAGAGGTTTTGAAGTAGCAAAAGGGTTTGAAAATGAAGGGGTTAATATGCCAGTAAGAAAAACAAAATTTTCAGCTGGATATGATATAGAGGCAGCTGAAGACTGCGTAATACCAGCATTTAAATTAGGGCAAAAACCAACTTTAGTTAAAACAGGGTTAAAGGCTTATATGCAAGAAGATGAATATTTAATGTTATGTAATAGAAGTTCAAATCCATTTAAAAAAGGATTAGTTTTAGCAAATAGTATTGGAATTATTGATGCTGATTATTATGGAAATCCAGATAATGATGGTGCTTTTATGTATGCTTTTTATAATATGTTTGATAAAGATGTAGAAATAAAAAAAGGTGATGTAATTGGTCAAGCTATATTTAAAAAATATGAAATTATAGATGGTGATATAGCAGAAGGAGAAAGAGTTGGAGGGTTTGGTTCTACTTCTAAATAAGTAGAAAATGAAATTTAAATACATTACTGTGAGTTGTAATGCAAAATATAAAATATACAAAAAAATAAATGGTAAAAGCTTTGACTTTTACCATTTTTTGTAGTATAATTATAATTGTAGTTAAGAAGAAAAATAACCTTTATTGACTCATAAAAATGCTAATTGAAAGGAAGTGTCTTACATGTTTAATGTAGGTGATGAAGTAGTATATCCAATGCACGGTGCAGGAACTATACATGCAATAGAGAAGAAGAATATTTTAAATGAGGAACAAGATTATTACATAATTTCAATGCCAGGAGAAGTAAAGGTAATGGTACCAACAGAAAAGGCAGTAGAAATAGGTGTAAGAAATGTAATAGATAAAAATGATGTTTCAAAAGTATTAAATATACTAGAAGAAGATGAAACAGAAATGTCAGATAATTGGAATAAGAGATATAGAGACAATATGGACAAAATGAAAAGTGGAGACATATATGAAGTAGCTGATGTTGTTAGAAACTTAAGCTTTAAACAAAAAGAAAAAGGATTATCTACAGGAGAAAAAAAGATGTTAAATAATGCTAAACAAATTTTAATTAGCGAACTAGTTTTAGCAGAACATGTATCACAATCAGAAATAGAAAAAATCATTGATAATAAAATCAATGTTTCTTTTGAAGAAAATAGATTACATGATAATAATATATCAGAAATAAGCAATAATATAGTTAGCAAATTTATTCCATTTGATGGTACAGGAACATCTCAAAATTAAGAAAATAAAAAGCGGAGCTCTGAGCAAGTCCGCTTTTTTCCTACTTTATGATGTGGTTTAATTTGATTTATAGATGAAATACTTATTAAAGAAATTACTATTAAAAGTTTACTTACGAAAAAATATGTGCAAAAGTATATTTACAAGAAATATGTATTTACATAAATTGTAAGTTTATGTAAATACTTTGCAGGATTTATAAAATTTTCGTCGAATATTAATATTAGTTATATTATTTTTTAGAAAGGAACACGAAATGGCAAGATATAGTGATGAACTTATAGATGAAATAAGAAACAGTAATGATATAGTAGATATTATCTCTCAATATGTTAATCTAAAAAAAAGTGGGAGAAATTTTTTTGGCTTATGTCCATTCCATAACGAAAAATCACCATCTTTTGCCGTATCACCAGATAAACAAATATTTCACTGTTTTGGATGTGGTGTAGGAGGAAATGTTTTTCATTTCGTAAGTAAAATAGAAAATATAGGGTTCAAAGAAACTTTAGAAATGTTAGCAAATAGAGCTAATATAACATTACCAATATTAGATAATGTTCAAGACAATAAAACTGCACATTTAAAATCAAGAGTATATGAAATAAATAAACAAGCAGCACAATTTTATCATGAAAATCTATATAAGCCTACAGCAAAAATAGCCCAAGAATATATTAAAAAAAGAAAATTAGATAATAATACATTACAAACCTTTTTAATAGGATATTCAGGTACTTTTAATGAATTATATAAAACTCTAAAAAAACAAGGATTTACAGATGAAGAAATATTAGCGTCATCTTTAGTAAATAAAAATGAAAAAGGAGAGTTTATAGATAGGTTCAGAAGAAGGTTAATGTTTCCAATACAAGATGAAAGAGGAAGAGTAATTGCTTTTGGGGGAAGAATACTAGAAGATAATAAAATTCAAAATGTAAAATCACCTAAATACATAAATTCTTCAGAGAATATTGTATATAGTAAAGGAAGACATTTATTTGGATTATATGCTGCCAAGAAACAAAAAATAGATAAAATACTAATTGTAGAAGGATATATGGATGCAATATCATTACATCAAAGAGGAATAACAAATGTAGTAGCTTCACTTGGAACAGCACTAACTGAAGCACAAGGACGATTATTACGAAATAACAGCCAACAAGTTATTATAGGATATGATTCTGATGGTGCAGGACAAGCAGCAACATTAAGAGGATTAGAAATATTGCAAAACTTAGGGTGTGATATTAGAATTTTACAATTAGATGGTGCTAAAGATCCTGATGAATACATATTAAAGTATGGCCCTGAAAGATTACAAAAATGTATTGATAATGCAATTTCATTAGTAGAATATAAAGTTAAAATTTTAAAAAGCAAATTAGATTTAAATCATCCAAATGATAAAATAAAATTTTTAACAGAAATAGCTAAAGAACTTGCAAAAATCAAAAACGATATTGAAAAAGAAGTGTATGTAGACAAAATAGCTCTTGATTATAAAATATCAAAAGAAGCAATTTATGCAGAAATAAATAAATTAATATATGGTAAAAATCAGAATGAAAAAATATTACAGAAAAAGAATGTAGTAAAAAATGAATCAAAACCACAAGTAATAAGTAATAATGATGCTGTGTCAAAAAAGGAAAATATGATAATATATCTTCTTATAAATTATCCACAAGAATCATATAGTAAGCTAAAAAGTAAAATAAGTTATGAAAATATAAAAAACGAAAGAAATAGGCAAATAATTAAAAAATTGTATGAAGAATTGGAAAAAGGAAATAGTATTAATAATGTGCTAGATTTATTTCAGGATGAAGAAATTATTAATTACATAACATGGGTAATGGCTTATGATTTTGAAATATCAGAAGTAGATAAATGTATAGAAGATATTTTAAACAATTATGAAAAAGATAAATTGATTTCAATGAGAAATGAAATTGTGCAAGCCCTTGAAAATACAGATAATTTAACAAAAGAAGAAATAGCTAGTTTAGAACAAAGTTTAAATGAAATAATAATAAAATTAGCTAAAATAAAATAGGAGGTAGAATTAATGAAAAAATCTGAAAATGATGAAATAGAAATGATACAAAAAGTAGAAATTCCAGAAGTTATTGGCAAAACAGAAGAACAAGCAAAAAAAGAACTAGACAGATTAGATGTAGTAATAAAATATGTTAAGGATAGCAAGAAGAGAAATGGAGAAGTTGTGAAACAAAGTATTAAACCCAAAACCAAAGTGGATGAATATTCAGAAATAATTATAACAGTTAATCAAAAAGAAGAAAAAAATGAATTAGACAAAGAAAAAGTAATGAATATAATTAAAAAAGCACAAAAAGATGGAAAAATTACTTATGGTGAGCTTGCAACACAATTAGGAGAAGCAAATACAGAACAAATAGAAGAAGTTTTTGATACTTTTGAAAACATAGGTGTAAATGTATTTAGTGAGGAATTAGAAGAACCAAATTTTGAAGACTTAGAAGAAGTAGAAGAAATAAAATTAGAAGATATAGATGTTAATAATTTTGATGGTGTAAATGTTGAAGATCCAGTTAGAATGTATTTAAGAGAAATTGGAAAAATACCTTTACTAAATTATGAAGAAGAATTAGAATTAGCTAAAAAAGTTTTTGAAGGAGATGAAGAAGCAAAACAAAAGCTTGCTGAATCAAATTTAAGATTGGTTGTAAGTATAGCTAAGAAATATGTTGGTAGAGGAATGTTATTTTTAGATTTAATACAAGAAGGAAACATGGGATTAATAAAAGCTGTTGAAAAATTTGATTATACAAAAGGATACAAATTCAGCACATATGCAACATGGTGGATAAGACAAGCTATAACAAGAGCAATTGCAGATCAAGCAAGAACAATAAGAATTCCAGTTCATATGGTAGAAACAATTAATAAATTAATTCGTACATCAAGAGATCTATTACAAAGATTAGGACGTGAACCAACACCAGAGGAGATTTCTAAAGAAATTGAATTACCTGTTGAAAAAGTATTAGAAATTCAAAAAATAGCACAAGACCCAGTATCATTAGAAACACCAATTGGAGAAGAAGATGATAGTCATTTAGGTGATTTTATACAAGATGATGATTCACCAGCACCACAAGATTCTGTTGCATATACATTATTAAAGGAACAATTAGAAGAAGTTATGAATACTTTAACACCAAGGGAAGCTAAAGTTTTAAAACTTAGATTTGGTTTAGAAGATGGAAAAGCTAGAACACTTGAAGAAGTTGGAAAAGAATTTATGGTTACTCGTGAAAGAATTAGACAAATTGAAGCAAAAGCTTTAAGAAAGTTAAGACATCCAAGTAGAAGTAAAAAATTAAAAGATTATATGAACTAATTTGTATAAAACACTTGATTTTAGTTAAATTTTATGTTAATATAATAATATGTTTAGATTTATATAAAATCGGAGGTTGAACATATGGAAAGTCAAACAAAGACTAGAACTACTGTATTAGAGCTAATAAAGAATACTATGGAAGCTGTCTTTGAGAGTAAAGAAGAATTTATTAATAATATAGATGATATTACTGATTGGGAACAATGCATAAATGAAAAAGATACTGATAAGTTTTCAGATGATGATAGAAAAGAAATTGAAAGAATAATGAAATTAGAAGAAAGCTTAGAAAAAAGAAAAAAGCAAACAAACAGTATAAAAGAAAATCTCAAAGCACAGATTAAGGATTCAAAAAAGAGACCTAATATGAAGTTAAAAGTAAGAGAAGAAGAAATGCAAAAATAAAGAATTAACATTAGTTAATTCTTTATTTTTGCATTTAATAGTTTTACGCTCTAAAGTAAAATATTAATTTAGTTTAAATGACTTAATTA